>JAIXPU010000141.1 GCA_027486075.1 Streptomycetaceae bacterium
CGCGGTCGTTTCTGTTTCTTCTGCATTTTCCGGGACGGAATAGAAGATAAGAACACAACGCCATTTCTCTCAGTTCTCGTTGCTATTGCTACTGGATCAGTTGGTTATGCGCTGATCTTTGGACAATTCTTGCCGGATACAACAACAGATCGTCTGCCACCTGCTGCCCACATTGGTCCAGTCAGTTGGGTATTGGCGCTCTCTGCCTTCACTTTTGGAATCGGCATGGCACTCTCTGGCGCTTGCATCAGTGGCCATTTGTATCGTTTAGGCCAAGGTTATTTGCGCGCAATTCCTGCATTGATTGGAACTCTCGGTGGATTTGTACTCGCCTTCCTTACCTGGAACTGGTTCTATCTCAATGCAATTTCTGATGCACCAACTCTTTGGCTGCCGCATTACATTGGATATTCGGGTTCACTCGTTCTAACGATGGCAGTTCTTCTAGCTCTTGCAATCTTCGTTATGAAAAAAGGCGTTAACTCAGAGCCGATTAGAAGTAGCGCCAGCACACTTTCCTTAAGTCAAGCGCTTAAAAAGCTAATCTTCGAACGCTGGAGCCCAATAACAACTGGCCTTCTTGTTGGCGTTGTCGGCACTGTGGCCTACCTTCGCGTTGAACCACTCGGCGTTACCCGTCAATTAAGTACAACTGCGCGCACCTTTATGGATGCCAATGAAATTGGACCAGAGACTCTTACCGGCTTAGACCGCATGGCTGGTTGTATTGCAGTCGTTACAGAGGCAATTACCAACAATGGGTGGTTGGCGATTGGAATCATCGGATCATCTTTTGCAGCAGCCTTTGCTGGTGGGCGCTTCAAGCCATCACGCCTGACTGTCGCAAATTCCAGCACAGCGTTACTTGGTGGAGTCGCACTAGGTTGGGGATCAATGACCTCACTCGGTTGCACCATCGGTGTATTGCTCTCGGGTACTCAAGCATTCGCAGTCTCAGGATGGATCTTCTTTATCTTTGTATTCCTTGGATCATTTGTTGGAATCAAGTTAAAGCTTCATAAGACTGGTTGAGCGCGCACCACTCCGACTCCGCTGCGCTTTGCTTCATACATCGCAGCATCAGCTCGTTCTAGCGCGTTATGAGAACCATCGTTTTGTACATGCCCAATGCTCACGCCAATCTTGATGCTATTTCCCTCAATCACAAAGGGATAACTCAGAGTTGCCTCCATCGCATAAGCAGCCTCTAAAGTCTCTTCATAGGTGCCGCTAATCAAAACGCCAAATTCATCTCCACCTAAACGGGCCAGTACTGCACCCGTTGGCAGAGCTCGACTAAAGCGTTGCGCTACCTGCTGCAGTACGAGGTTGCCGAACTCGTGGCCATATTGATCATTGACTGGTTTAAATTGATTGAGATCAAGGAGCAGTAGCGCACCTTCGCTCTTTGAAAAAGTTTCTAAATCTGCAATCAACCTTCTGCGATTCGGTAAGCCCGTTAGTTCATCGGTGCGCGCCAAGACCTTCTCCTCACCTAAATTTCGCGCCTGCCGAATAACGATAGTCATGCGAATAAATGCCAAGAACAAAGTGGCAATCGTGGGAGCGATGATGAAGAAAGGAAATGCCCCGGGGCGAAGCGCTGAGTAAGCAAGCAGAGTTGGGCTAATGAAGACAGAGATTGCAATAAAGATTGGATGAATCGTGATCTCGCGCCCATCGCGCGTTGGTATAGACCAAAAAGAAAGAGCGATGAGAACTATTCCAAGAAGCCATCCATCATCTGTTAATTGACCGAATTGATAGCTCTCATTGATTGCCAGCCAGAGAAAGAGAAGATCAGAAAGGCTAAAGAGTGCGAAACCCAGAAAGAGAAAGAGCGCTCTGGGATGTAAGCGATGTGTAATTGCGGCAACGGCCGCGAGCGTTAGTAGCAGTAAATCTCCGATAGGAAAGAGGAGCGAGAAGAATTGATCTTGTAGATTGATAAGTGAATCCGGAAAAACTCTTGAGATAAAGAGCGCGGTAGCAATCGATGAGATACCAAGGCCGAATATGGCAGCGTCTAAGAGTTCAATTGGGTTGAGTTTTCGCCCGCGCGTGACCACTCGGGGAAGAGCAATGAGCGCAAAAGGATAGAAGAGCGTGTAGCAAATTTGCGCCAGTAAATCCGAACTTTCGCTGACGCTATAGAAGTTGCTGTAACTATTAAGCGAAGAGCCGATGCCCCAGAATGAGATTGCTACACATGTGCAGGCTAACGCGATGGGATCGTTCATTAGTGGCGCTTGGGTAATTGCAATAACGGCGGCAATCCAGATGAGGTTGTAAGCAAGCAGGTCAATAAGAAGCGATTGTCCAGGAAGATAAATCTTCGCCGCAATATGCAAGGTGAGTAGCGCAGCCGGAAGCCATTTCAGCGCTCGATGCATCTACAGATTAAATAAGTAAGGCCTCCACCTATAAATAGGGGAAGCCTTACTTTAAAGCGTCTTCTTTACTGAGTTAGAAGCCCTTTGCGCAGAGGAGGCTGGCCGATGCGCGAGCATCAGTTGCATTTGACTTCAACTGCTCTGGAGCAGATTGAAGAAGCGCCTTCTTAGACTCAAGATCATTTACCTGAGCAACAAGCTTGGAACGTGAGCCGCTGAGAACCAAAACTGCATTTGCTAGCTTAGATACAGAGACCGCAAGCTTGGATTTATCTGCAGAGTTTGTCGTTGCATTCATCTGCGCCTGAAATTGAGTTACCTGCGCACGGGCTTTTTCAAGAGCTGCTGTTGTGCTGGCAAGTGAGGCAGTTGCAGCAAGATATTCAGCATCAAGAGCTGCTGTCTGATCTGCCACGTTTACTAGATCGCGCTGTGCTTTAGTTGCTGTCTGCCACTGCTTAGTTGCGGTAAGGCATTCAAATGAGAGCCAAGTGAGCTTTGCATTCTTTACCAATGGATTCTTTGTGCAGCGGTACTTGTAGCCGCCAACAGTTTTCGTTGAATTAGCTTTTGAACAGGCGACTCCATTACTGATCTTGGTCGCTGCAGTTGCTGCGGGAGCGGTTACTCCACTCAGAACGACAAGTGATGTAAGTACAGCCGCTGATACTTTGCGAAACATGAAAACCTCCATTGGATATGTGGCTATGGTACCGAGGGAGTTTTAGAAATTGAGCGTGACTTGGCGGTAGCGCCATTGAATTTCATGTGAATTAGCCCTGGTAATTGCGCCACCTTTGACCCTGTATGATTAACCCATCGATGCATCCGCACCGATGTACTTCCCCCCAAAGTGAGCCGAATGGCCACTTACTTGCGAGTCTTATCAAGACCCTGGTGGCGCTAGTTTCAAACTAGCTTGGCCATCTAACCGAGACGCGCTTGTCGTCTCGATTGGTGTCATTTTTCATGTCTCTACAAACACGTACTGCCGCGCCCGGAAAAGCTCGTCGCGCCGCTAAAGGCAAGCCTCGCCATACCTCTGCTCAAAAGGCAGCGAAGAAGGCGGCTCCTGCCAAGAAGTCCACATTTAAAGCAGCCCCTGCCAAGTCAGCAGCTCCTGCACGAAAGGCAGCTCCTGCAAAAAGCGTTGCAACAAAGCGTTACTCAGATCGCGAAACTGTGACGAAGAAGGAAGTTCGCTTAGCCGATCGTTCCAAGCTACGCGCACAGCGTTTTCAAGAGCGCACCGCTTCGAAGTCAAAGAATATTGAAGGCGCACCAAAGGGAAATCCAAAGCAGAGCCGCGAAGAGCGCACCTTTGCAAAGCCTCCTCGCAAAGCGCCATCACGCGCTGCCAAGTTTGTCGCAGAACGCACCGAACGTGCAGAGCGCCCCTTCAAGGCAGATCGTCCGTTCCGCCCAGAGCGCAGCGCTCAGAGCGATACCCGTCCAACAACGCGTCGTGATGCTGTCAAAGCAAAAATCGCACGCACTGATGATGGCCGTCCAAACTTTATTCCGCAGAAGCGCGAAAAATATAATCCTGCAGCTCCGCAGTCGGCGGCTCAGCGTCGTGGAGATTCTCCTCGCACACCTGCAAAGCCACCACGCGATCGCCGCAATGATTCACGCAACGAATCTCCTGCATATGCACGCGATGATTTCCGCGCAGCAAAGACACACAACAAGGCAGCGGTCGATTTCGGCGCAGATGATAATTACATCTCAGTGAACTTGGCAGATGCCAATCTCGTAGAAGCAACTCCACTCACTGAAGTAACAACTTCATTCCGCGACCTTGGTATTGCACCTGCTCTTGCTAATGCACTGAGCGCGCAAGGAATTACACATCCATTCCCAATCCAGATTGCAACACTTCCTGATGCGCTCGCCGGCCACGATATTTTGGGGCGCGGTCAGACTGGTTCAGGAAAGACTCTGGCATTTAGCCTTGCCTTGCTCACAAATATTTCAGATAAGGTCGCGCGCCCTCATAAGCCACTGGCACTTATCTTGACCCCGACTCGCGAACTCGCGCAGCAGATTGATGAAGTACTTCGTCCGCTTGCGCGCGCAGTAGGACATGAATCAGTAGTTATCGCCGGCGGAATGCCATATGCAAAGCAGATCACTGCGATGCGCAAGGCGACAGCTATCTTGGTAGCAACTCCTGGCCGCCTGATCGACCTGCTTAATAAGAATGAAGTGCAGCTTGATCAACTACAGATCACCGTTCTTGATGAAGCAGATCAGATGGCAGATATGGGATTCCTTCCAGTTGTGAAGGAAATTCTTGACCAAGCTAATCTCGATGGACAACGTCTCTTGTTCTCAGCAACTCTTGATCGCGGCGTCGATTCACTCGTTCGCCAGTACCTCAAGAACCCAAAGACTCACTCATTGCAAAATGACCGCGCTTCAGTTTCAACGATGGAACACCATGTTCTTCAGATGCACCCAGGCGATAAAGATGACATCACGTCTCAGATTGCTGCTCGTAACGGAAAGACAATTCTCTTCGTGAAGACGCAACGTGGTGCAGATCGCCTTGCTGACAAACTCGCTAATGCAGGTGTGCCAGTTGGTGCGTTGCACGGTGGAAAGTCACAAGCAGTTCGTACCCGAACTCTTGCTCTCTTTAAGGAACAAGAAAATTCAGCGCTTGTGGCAACAGATGTTGCAGCTCGTGGAATCCACGTAGATGGAATCTCACTTGTTGTGCATGTTGATCTTCCACAAGACCATAAGGATTACTTGCACCGTTCAGGTCGTACAGCTCGTGCTGGCGAATCAGGAACAGTGGTCACACTCTCATCCTCTAAGAATCAGCGCGCCGTCACTGGCTTGCTCTCTCGTGCAGGAGTAACTCCTAAGTTCCATGATGTTCGCCCACTCGATGAAAAATTAATGGTGATCACTGGCGCGCAAGAGCCAACAGGTGTTCCATATATTCCACCTATCGTTGAGCGTAAAGGCCCACAAGGTGGTTCACGCTCTGGCGGAAGCCGTCGCGGTGGTTCTGGCAAGAGTGGTGGATACCGTGGTGGCAACAGCCGCCGTGGTCGTTAATTCCTCTGCTTCTTACGGATATTCATTCCGATATTGCGGACGAACTTTCTTGGTGCGATAGAAACAATTGCAACAAGTAGTTTGTACTGCCATCCAGGAATACTGACCGGCTTATTGGCTTGAGCATCTTTCCATGATTGCTCAACTAATCTATCTGAGTTAAGCCACATAAAGTCAGGTAGACCGCTCATCTTCATCTTGCCGCGCTGATGAAATTCGGTGCGTGTAAATCCTGGGCAGAGCGCTGAGACTTTAATGTTTGTGCTCTTCAGTTCAGTGTTAACAGCTTCAGTAAGAACTGTCAGATAAGACTTAGCTGCGCTATATGTGCCACCTGCAATAAAGCTGGCAACTGATGAGACATTGATGATGACGCCAGAGTTACGCTCTTTCATACCTGGCAAGATCACATGCATCAGCCTCATCGGTGTGCGCACCAGAACATCTAATAGCTCTTGCTCAGCGTTTAAGGCGCTTGTAGTGAATGGGTATTTGATGCCAAATCCGGCGTTGTTAATAAGCACTTCAATCGGATAAGTAGAGATGTAATCCTCAACTGCTTTGCAGCCAGCTTCTGTTGCTAGATCTGCCGGAAGAACAAAGGTCTGTACTCCATATTTTTCGCGGAGAGCGCCAGCGCGTTCATGCAACCTTGCTTCATCGCGCGCAACAAGTGCGACGTTGAAACCCTTAGCTGCAAGAAGCCGGGTGAAACTCTCGCCAATGCCTGCAGTTGCACCAGTGACGAGAGCCCACCTAGTTGAAGTCATCAGACAACAATCCCCTTTGTATCTTCTTCACGGATATGCCATGAAGATCCATACTCTGAAACTAACTCCAAGAATGGCTTTGGTGCAAACCATTCAGGGCCATTGACGCCTTCCGGCTGCCAAACTCCCTTATGGATAAGCTCCATAGCAATCACAGGATTAATAGCGGTCTGCCATACAACTGCTTGATCGCCGTAATTTTCCATAGACCACGCGTTATCAACGACGTTGTAAATGTATACAGCCTTTGGCTTACCTTCTTTATCAAGACCCTTTACAAGAGTTCCTGCGCAGGTTTTTCCACGCATACGTTCTCCGAGAGTTGCAGGATCTGGCAGCGATGCCGCCAAGATATCGCGAGGTGAAACAGCAACACCTTGCACAGTGATCTGCTCCTTACGATCCATTCCCAACATATGAATTGTCTTCAGCGTTGAGATGAATTCAGAGCCAAGTCCATACTTGAACTTAACCTTCTTGGCATCAACTTTCTGTGGGATAAGGACCACTTCTTCGTGCTCAACGTTGACGCACTCGACGGGTCCGATTCCTTCTGGGAAATCGAAAATCTCGAGCTCGCTAAATGGTTCGGTTGTGTACCAACCGCGTCCATCTTCCCAAACTAATGGGGGATTGAGGCACTCTTCAATCGTTGTCCAGATTGAAAACGATGGTGCAAAGTCAGCGCCCTCGACAGTCAGATTAGAACCGTCAAAGACTGTTACTTCATCAAGACGTGAGAAGAGCTCATCGGATGCGTAACGAGCGAAGATATCGCTCATGCCAGGTTCGATACCCATGCCAACGACTGCATAGATGCCGCGTTCACACCAGTTCCAGTCGCGAGCAAATTGTTCGTCACCGAGCTTTACGCCAGTTTCGCTATTTGGGTAATGAGGATGCGGACGCGATAGCGACATCGCCATATCCATGTAATTTACATTTTCAATTTCGCATGCCAAAAAGATAGGCATTACAAAACGCGGATCTACCGCGTTCACAACAATATCTGGGTTTGCCTTACGAATGAGAGCTCGGACATCTTCAAGTTCTGCGGCGTTCACCTCCGCTGCGGAGAATCGAGAGTCTTTTAACTTGGTTACGGCTGCTTCTGCGCGTGACAGATTGCGATCTGCAATGACCATTTGAGTGATAAATGATCTACGTGATGCGATATTTGCGATTGCACTGCCAACTCCGCCTGCGCCGATAACGAGCGCTTTCATGGGTGGCCTTTCATTCTTTATTACACACGACCGTTGTTGAGCGTGTTAGCCCAAGGCTAGCCATAGAGATAACCTTTGCCAAGTTATCGCACAAAAATGAATAGGTCCCCGTAGCTCAGTGGATAGAGCAACCGCCTCCTAAGCGGTAGGTCGCAGGTTCAACTCCCGCCGGGGACACTTGTTGCACGCCATACCTTAATAATTTACAAGTAAAACTTCTAACCACTTGAGCCTACATATTCCCTCAAAAAGAATTTCATTCTATTCTGTTGCAATGTTGCTGAAGGTACTTTTAGTGCTTCTTCTCGTTGGTCAAATGCCCCCTAGTGTGGCGGCTGTAAAAGCTGGCGAGAAATGTTCCAAAGTCGGGCTTGCTGCAAAGTCAAAAAATAAAAACTTTGTCTGCCTAAAATCAGGAAAGGTGAATCGCTGGACAGAAAAAAAGGAAAAAGTTTCAATTCCTGTGCCATCTGCAAAGGAAGAGAAAAGTGACCAATTACTTATTTCGACTGTACCGTTGGGAAGCTTCAATACAACTTTTATGTTAGGAAAACCTCAGTCAAGAGATATTGGCGAGA
>JAIXPU010000032.1 GCA_027486075.1 Streptomycetaceae bacterium
CCTTTATCGCGAAGATTGAAGTCTTTAAGTGCGCTCATCATGTCCTCGTCTGCTGTACAGCCTCACCAAAGAGGCCGTTCGGTTTGAATAGAAGGATAAGAACTAGAACTACGAAGACGGTAACGGCCTTCCACTGAGAACCTAGGATTGCTGAAGCAAATTGCTCCATCATTCCAAGGGCCAGTCCGCCGTAGAAAGCGCCTCGGATGTTTCCGATTCCACCAAGAACCGCAGCGGTAAAGGCGGCGATTCCCATATTGAATCCGACATTGAAGACAGTGTTTTCGTAGACGGTTGTGTAGAGGAATGCCGCAGCACCTGTTGTGAGGCCACCAATAAGGAATGTCAAAGAAATAACCCGGTTGATATTGATACCCATCAACTTCGCATTTTCTTCTGATAACGAGACTGCGCGGATTGCCTTACCAAGTCGTGATCGGTTTACGAATTGGTCGAGGATTACGAAGATGATAATCGGGGCAACAATCGCCAACATGGTGTCGATGCGGAAGTTAGCTCCAGCAATCTCGCCAAAACTCCACTTTTCAAGAAGTCTCGGGGCTGTACGTGGACGTGACTCTGTAAACATACGCATCGTCTCCATGAGGAAGATAGAGACACCAATTGCCGAGATAAGTGAGGCTAGTCGGCTAGCACCTCGTGCACGAAGGCGACGGTATGCAACGAGTTCGACAATAACCGCGAGAACTGCGCAGGCAATCATTGAACCAACGAGGGCAATAACAAGTGTGTACACCAATTCAAATCCACCGAGTGGTTTTGCGGCAACTGGATGGCCGAGTAGCTCGATTTCAACCCAAAGAACTGCAAATGTTCCGAGCATAAATACTTCAGAGTTTGCAAAGTTAATGAGTCTAAGTACTCCGTAGACCATCGTGTAGCCAAGGGCTACCAGAGAATAAATGAGGCCGAGGGCTAGTCCTTGCAATGCAAGTGACCAGAACTGGGTCGTGATAACTGAGAAATTCATAGCAACCGATCTGTGCAAGCCGAGTGAGTGTTATGAAACGTGGCCACTTCCGCATTGCTGCGAAAGTGACCACGCCTTACTACATAGTGAAAGTATTTCTACAAAAACCGCTAATTAAGCAATTGCGTCGTAGACGATCTTTCCGTTCTTTACAAGGTAACCACCGACGTCAGCTCCACCGATGATGTCTCCATAACGGTTGAACTTGATTGAAGATCCGCCTGCACCCTTGAAGGTTGTGTTCTTTACACAGATCTGGATTGCTGGGCGGGTGAGCTTGCCCTGCTCGATACATGTAATGAATACGTTAGCTGCGTTGTATGCAGTTGCTGAGTAGAGGCCAGGAACCTTTACGCCTGTGATCTTCTGGAATGAAGCAAGTTCTGCTGCAGTAAGAAGTGAGTCGAAAGGAACATCAGCTGCTGTGAGGCGAACGCCGTCAGCTGCTGAGCCTGCTAGTTCAGGGAAGTCTGATGTGTTAACACCATCTCCAGCTGCAAGGATGCCCTTGTAGCCACCATCGCGAAGTGCCTTGAAGAACTTAGCTGCTTCAACTGTGTAACCACCGTAGATAACAACGTTAGCGCCCGATGCACGAACCTTTGATGCAACTGATGACCAGTCTGCAGTTCCGCGTGGAACTGAATCTGTACCTACAACACCGATCTTCTTAGCTGGTGCCATTGCGTACTTGATGAGACCTGCGCCGTATGTGGTCTGGTCGTCAACGAGGTAAAGCTTTGGTGATGTAACACCCTTAGTTGCATAGCGAACTAGTGCAGGTGCCTGGAATCCATCATGAGCTACGACGCGGTGGAAGATTGGGAATCCACGGTCTGGAGCCTTTGGATCTGTGAGTGATACAGCTGATGCTGAAGGTGCAACCATTGTTAGACCAGCAGCCTTGTATGCAGGGAATGAGTTACGAGCTTCACCTGAACATGA
This sequence comes from Streptomycetaceae bacterium, assembly GCA_027486075.1. Classification (GTDB taxonomy): domain Bacteria; phylum Actinomycetota; class Actinomycetes; order Nanopelagicales; family Nanopelagicaceae; genus Planktophila. The sequence continues at coordinate 1,937 of JAIXPU010000032.1, forward strand.
TGTTCCGATAACGCCGATAACTGCCTTGTTAGCAGCAACACCTGGTGCGATGTTTGCAGCAACTGTTCCGTCGCACTGTGAGTCAGCCTTAATAAGGTTGATCTTTACAGCTGGGTTCTTTGCGTTGTAAAGCGCAATCGCCCATTCTGCGCCAGGGAACTGATCCTGACCAAGCTGTGCATCTGGACCAGTTAGTGGGCCCTGAAATGCAAGTGTTACAGATGTCTTCTTAGCAGCGCTTGCTGGTGATGAAACAACTACGCCAAGGGCGAGAGTTGTAGCAGCAGCAATAGCAAGACCGCTTACGATCTTCTTATTCATGTATTGCCTTCCTGTTTTTTCATGCTTTAAGTCCCGGGACAGGGAGGCATGAAGCGTAATGCTCAACCTACGCTTGAGACAAGGCGAAAGCCCTTTTTTCTCCGCCCAAGAGATTACTTTTTGATTACGAAATAAGGGCTCTGAACTGCTCAAATGTGGCGCCGAGCGGTCTATTTATCGAGGGCTGCCTCTGGGGAGATAACGGCATGGGCGACCTCTTTCATGGTCAACCTTCTATCCATTGCAGCTCGCTGAATCCAAGAAAAAGCCTCAGGTTCAGAGAGGTTGAGAGCCTTCATCAAGATTCCCTTAGCCCTATCAATAATCTTTCGGGTCTCAAGGCGCTCATGTAGATCGGCGACTTCTTCAGCCAGAGATCTCATCTGGGTATGTCGACTGATGGCTATCTCAATAGCGGGTACGAGGTCGCCGATAGTAAATGGTTTGACCACATAGGCCATCACACCAGCATCACGAGCTCGTTCGACTAGTTCGCGTTGGCTAAAGGCAGTTAACATCAAAACAGGTGCGATAGAGATAATTTTCTCCGCAGCCGATATGCCATCAAGGATTGGCATCTTTACATCCAAGATTGCTAAATCTGGTCGATGCTCGGTAGCAAGTGCGATTGCCTCTTCACCGTTGGCAGCTTGCGCAACAACTGTGTAACCAGCCTCTTGCAACATTTCTACTAAATCCATACGGATAAGCGCTTCATCTTCAGCAACCAAGATTCGAACAGGTGTATTGCCTGTCTGAAGTGTTGCGTCGATGCTCATGTGCCTCGAGTCGGATTCGAACCGACACTATGCAGTGTTTGAGACTGCCCTCTCTACCGTTGGAGTACCGAGGCGTGAGCCAATCCTAAGGCACTGCCTCCAAATAAGAAAAAGGAGAAGAAAGAAAAGGATCTGAAGGTTAGCTTTTGCGATACGCAGCAGCAACGCCGTTTACGGCATCTCCGACTTTATGTACACGCATTGCATTGGTTGAACCCGGAATCCCAGGAGGTGAGCCAGCAACAATCATCACTAATTCGCCCTCGTTGGCGCGCTTGCCATCGAGAAGCATTTTATCTGCCTGCAACACCATCTCATCTGTGTGCTTGACCATTGGAGTGACGAGGGATTCCACGCCCCAAGAAAGCGCCAATCGATTGTAAGTACCCTCCTCTGGAGTGATTGCAAGAATTGGAATTGGTGAGCGCAGACGGCTAATGCGTCGGGCAGAGTCTCCTGATTGCGTGAAGGTAACGAGGAACTTTGCACCTACAGTGGCGCCAACTTCAGAAGCTGCCTTAGTGATTGCCCCACCCTTGGTTCGTGGCGAATTCATCAACGGGCGGATACGTTCTAGACCAAGTTCTTCTGTTCGCTCAATGATGCGCGCCATTGTCTTGACCGCTTCAATAGCAAATTCACCAACTGAAGTTTCGCCAGAGAGCATAAGAGCATCTGCGCCATCGAGTACTGCGTTGGCGCAGTCGGTCGCTTCAGCGCGCGTTGGGCTGGAATTAGTGATCATGGAATCGAGCATCTGGGTTGCAACAATGACTGGCTTTGCTGCATCGCGAGCTAGTTCAACGCAACGCTTCTGCACCATAGGTACATCTTCGATAGGAAGTTCTACACCCAAGTCGCCACGCGCAACCATGATTCCATCAAATGCTTCGACAATCTCAACGAGATTTGCAACAGCTTGAGGCTTTTCAATCTTGGCAATAACCGGAACGCGGATACCGACCTCATCCATGATGGCATGTACATCTTTAATGTCAGCAGCGTTTCGCACAAAAGAGAGGGCAATAAAATCAGCGCCTGCGCGAAGTCCCCAGCGAAGGTCATCTTCATCTTTTTCAGACATCGCTGGAACAGAAACGGCGACTCCTGGAAGATTGATTCCCTTGTTGTTGCTGACAAAACCTGGCTGGATGCACTTGGTGACTACGTCGTTGCCTTTGACTTCAACAACTTCGACAGTGACTTTGCCATCATCGATAAGAATGCGATCTCCGGCTTTGCAATCCCCCGGTAGGCCTTTGTAAGTAGTTCCAACGCGCTCTTTAGTTCCGGGAACTTCATCAGTAGTAATTGTAAAAATGTCACCACGTGCCAATTCGTGTGGACCATTTTCAAAGCGCGCCAAGCGAATCTTTGGACCTTGTAGGTCAACCAATACCGCAATCGCCTTACCGGATTGTTTGGCAGCAGTGCGAACTCGATCGAGTCGGCCTTGGTGCTCTTCATAAGACCCGTGCGACAGATTGAGGCGCGCCATATTCATGCCTGCGGCAATGAGTTCACGGACTTTTTCGGGTGATTCAACGGCAGGACCAAGTGTGCAAACTATCTTCGCGCGACGCATGTGCCTACCTTATCTATAGAGAGTGTGTACTAACGAGTTCTAAACCATGAGCGGACGAGTAGTTGGTTCGATTGGCGAATGTAGTTGCGTTTCGCCAGTCAGATAACGATCTACTGCCGCGGCTGCTGAGCGACCCTCGGCAATAGCCCACACAATGAGTGACTGACCGCGACCTGCATCACCGGCAACGAAGATTCCTTCTTCACTACTCTGGAAGTTTTCGTCGCGTGCGATATTTCCGCGTTCATCGAGCTTGACCTCAAGTTGGTCGATGAGTGCAGACTTTTCAGGACCAGTAAAGCCCATTGCAAGGAATACAAAGTCAGCGGGAAGTTCTTTTTCGGTTCCAGGAACTGGCTCAAACTTTCCGTTCTCAAACTTTGTTTCAACAATCTTGAGCGCTTTGAGATTTCCTTGCCCATCCCCCACGAACTCTTGGGTACTAACAGAGAAAACGCGGTTATCAAGTTCTTCATGCGCGCTAGAGACTCGATAAATCATTGGATACGTTGGCCAAGGTTGTGAAGATGGTCGCTCTTCCGTTGGGCGAGGCATGATTTCAAGTTGTGTCACGCTGGCAGCGCCTTGGCGAACCGATGTACCCAAGCAATCCGCACCAGTGTCTCCACCACCCAAGATGATGACGTGCTTACCGGCAACGTTAATTGGAGACTCTTCGATTTCACCGAGCGCTTGTTTATTTCCCCACGGCAAGAACTCCATCGCTTGATAGATACCCTTGTTATCACGACCAGGAATTGGAAGATCGCGCCACTGGGTAGCGCCAACAGCCAGTACAACTGCGTCGTACTTCGCACGCAAATCTGATCCAGTGAGTTCAACACCAACATTTACTCCTGGACGGAATCGTGTTCCTTCTTGCTCCATTTGAGTCAGACGTCGGTCAAGGATGTGCTTCTCCATTTTGAATTCGGGAATTCCGTAACGAAGGAGCCCGCCAATTTTCTCGGCGCGGTCATAAACAGCGACTGTATGTCCGGCGCGAGTAAGTTGTTGCGCAGCCGCAAGACCAGCAGGACCAGAACCGATGACAGCAACTGTCTTTCCTGATAAACGATCTGGGGCAAGTGGCTTTACATTATTGGCATCAAATGCTTCTTCAATCGTGCGAAGTTCAACCTGCTTAATGGTTACAGCATCACGATTGATACCAACTACGCACGCTGTTTCGCATGGCGCTGGGCAGAGGCGACCTGTGAACTCTGGGAAGTTGTTGGTGGCGTGAAGGCGATCAATCGCTTCAACCTTGTCTCCACGGTAGATGAGATCATTCCACTCAGGGATGAGATTTCCGAGTGGGCACCCTGAATGGCAGAACGGAATACCGCAATCCATGCAACGACCAGCCTGCTTCTGCAGATGTTCAAAAGACTGTGGTTCGTAAACTTCTTTCCAATCCTTAATACGTACATCAACAGGTCTGCGCTTTGGAGTCTCGCGCGGAGTTGTCATAAATCCTTTTGGATCAGCCATTTGCTACAACCTCCATGACATATTCATCAACCGGTAGGCCTTCGCGATTTGCCTTCTCGATTGCTACAAGAACGCGTGCATAGTCACGTGGCATGATAAGTGAGAAGCGAGTTACCTCGGTCTCCCAATTCTTGAGCAGAAGCGCAGCCACTTCAGAGCCAGTTTCGACGTGGAAGGTAGAGACTATGGAACGAAGAACTTCGCGTTGATCAGATGGAACAGCGAGAACATCAACCATTTCAGTATTGACGATAGCTGTATCGAGATCGAGAACAAATGCTCGACCGCCAGACATACCTGCTGCAATATTGCGCCCTGTTGCGCCAAGAATGACCGCAGTACCGCCTGTCATGTATTCAAGCGCATGGTCACCCACACCTTCGACAACAGCAGTTGCACCTGAGTTACGAACGCAGAAACGCTCACCGACTAGGCCACGGATGAAGATCTCTCCTGAAGTTGCGCCATATCCAATGACGTTTCCGGCGATGACATTTTTCGCGGATGCGAAGGTTGCCTTCTCATCTGGGCGAACAATCACGCGTCCTCCAGAAATTCCTTTACCAACATAATCATTGGAGTCACCATAGAGACGTAAGGTCAATCCTTGTGGGATAAAGGCACCAAGTGATTGTCCTGCGGATCCATGCAGAGTGACATCGATTGTGCCAACAGGGAGTCCTTCTGCTCCGTAGCGGCGAGTGATTTCAGCGCCCAGCATTGTTCCGACGGTGCGGTTTACATTTCGTACTGGTAGATCGATGCGGACGGGCTCTTTCTTCTCAAGCGCCGACTTGGCTAAATCAATCAAGGTGTTATCAAGAGCTGCAGCTAAGCCATGATCTTGAATCGTTGTCTGGTGAAGTGGTGAATCAACATCAGGACGAACAAGAAGTGGTGAAAGATCCAAGCCACTAGCTTTCCAGTGATCAATTGCTGCCTTGGTATCGAGGTATTCGACATGGCCAACAGCTTCGAGCAAGGTGCGGAAGCCAAGGGAGGCCAAGATTTCGCGAACTTCTTCAGCAATGTATTCGAAGAATGTTTCAACAAACTCTGGCTTACCGGTGAACTTCTTGCGAAGCTCTGGATTCTGTGTCGCTACTCCCACTGGGCAGGTATCCAAATGGCAGACGCGCATCATGATGCAACCTGAGACCACGAGAGGAGCAGTTGCAAATCCATACTCTTCGGCGCCGAGAAGCGCAGCAATGACAACGTCACGGCCAGTCTTTAATTGACCATCTGCTTGAACAACGATGCGATCGCGTAGCCCATTGAGTAGAAGAGTTTGTTGAGTTTCGGCAAGACCGAGCTCCCAAGGAGCGCCAGCGTGCTTAAGTGATGTCAGCGGCGATGCACCAGTTCCGCCATCGTGCCCCGAGATCAGAACGACATCGGCATGAGCCTTTGAAACACCGGCGGCAACTGTGCCGACACCAACTTCAGCGACCAGCTTTACGTGAACGCGAGCATCTTTATTGGCATTCTTAAGATCATGAATCAATTGAGCTAGATCTTCAATTGAGTAAATATCGTGGTGAGGTGGTGGCGAAATAAGTCCAACGCCTGGCGTTGAAAAGCGCGCTTTAGCGATCCACGGATACACCTTATTTCCAGGAAGCTGTCCGCCTTCGCCTGGCTTTGCTCCTTGTGCAATCTTGATCTGAATATCGGTCGCGTTGATCAAGTAATTACTGGTTACACCAAAGCGTCCTGATGCAACCTGCTTGATGGCAGATTTCTTTGAATCTCCGTTAGCAAGCGGGATATAACGAACTTCATCTTCGCCTCCTTCGCCAGTGTTGGATTTGCCGCCCAATCGGTTCATGGCGATTGCTAACGTTTCGTGGACTTCTTGCGAAACAGAACCGTATGACATCGCACCCGTTGAGAAGCGCTTCACAATCTCTGAGATTGGCTCAACTTCATCAATAGAGATTGGCGCACGTTCGCCCTCCTTAAATTGGAAGAGTCCGCGCAAAGTCATCAAAGTTTTGCTTTGATCATTGACCTTTGATGTGTAGCGCTTAAAGATGTCATAACGCTTGTTGCGTGTTGAGTGTTGAAGCGCAAAGACAGTCTCAGGGTTGAAGAGATGTGGTTCACCGTCACGACGCCATTGATACTCGCCACCTACAGCCAGACGCTTTGCTCCTGGAATTTCTCCACCAACTGGATAGGCGAAGTGATGACGCTTAATGGTCTCTTCAGCGATGACATCGAGGTCAACTCCCCCAAGACGTGATGTGGTTCCGACGAAGAATTCATCGACAACATCTTGAGCTAAACCAATCGCTTCAAATACCTGCGCACCGGTGTAGGAGGCAATCGTTGAAATTCCCATCTTTGACATCACTTTAAGGACACCCTTACCGAGGCCCTTGATGACATTGCGAACTGCTTTTTCAGGAGTAATGCCAGTGATCACGCCTTGATTGACTAAATCTTCAGCAGTTTCCATAACGAGATATGGGTTTACCGCAGCAGCGCCGTAGCCAATGAGGAGTGCAACGTGGTGCACTTCGCGAACATCGCCAGCTTCAACAACAAGACCCACCTTGGTGCGAGTCTTTTCACGGATTAAGTGGTGGTGTACCGCAGCTGTAAGTAGGAGTGATGGAATTGGACAATCTTCAGCGTCGCCATCTCGATCAGAGAGCACGATGATGCGCGCTCCCTTAGCGATTGCATCTGAGACTTCGCGCTTAATCTCTTCGAGGCGAGTACGTAGAGTGTTTCCGTCGCCAGTAACTGGGAAGAGACCGCGGACAACATAAGCCTCAAGACCTGGGTAGTCATCATCTGCGTTGACGTGAATAATCTTGGCAAGCTCATCGTTATCGATAACAGGAAATGCCAGTGAGATTTGCTTACATGATTCGGGACCTGGGTCGAGCAAGTTATGTTCTGGGCCAAGAGATCCTCCCAGGCTAGTTACTAGCTCTTCGCGAATAGCATCTAGCGGTGGGTTGGTAACTTGTGCAAACAACTGTGTGAAGTAATCAAAGAGGAGTCTTGGCTTCTGTGAAAGGGCTGCGATAGGCGTATCGGTACCCATTGAACCGAGCGCTTCGCCACCACTTTTAGCCATCGGAGTGATGATGATTTTGATTTCTTCTTCGGTATATCCAAAGGCCTTCTGGCGGCGAATGACAGATTTGTGAGGATAGACAATATGTTCGCGTGACGGAAGATCAGAGAGTTTAATCATTCCATCTTTGAGCCACTGTCCGTAAGGTGCTGCATCTGCCAATGAATCCTTAATTTCATCATCTTCGATGATACGTCCAGCTTCGATATCAACGAGGAACATCTTTCCTGGTTGCAGGCGACCCTTGCGAACAATCTTCTCTGCTGGAAAATCTAGAACGCCAACTTCTGATGCCAGCACAACTAGACCGTCATCTGTCACCCAGAAACGAGATGGACGAAGTCCATTGCGATCGAGAACTGCACCTACCTGATGCCCATCTGTAAAAGTCACACAGGCAGGTCCATCCCACGGTTCCATAAGAGATGCATGGAATGCGTAAAAATCGCGGCGCTTCTGCGGCATCGTCGCATGGTTCTCCCATGCTTCGGGAATCATCATAAGAACAGAGTGTGGAAGTGAGCGTCCACCTAGATAGAGAAGTTCAAGCACTTCATCAAATGATGCTGAGTCAGAGCCTGACATTTCAACGATTGGAAATAACCGCTTGAGGTCTCCCCCGATGAGATCACTGGCAAGAAGAGATTCGCGTGCACGCATCCAGTTACGGTTTCCCTTAACTGTATTGATTTCACCGTTGTGAGCGATAAAGCGATATGGGTGAGCAAGTGGCCATGATGGGAAAGTATTTGTAGAAAAACGTGAGTGAACGAGCGCAAGTGGTGAGACAACTCTTTCATCGCTGAGATCAGGGAAGAATTCTTCTAGCTGCCCAGTAGTGAGCATGCCTTTATAAACAATTGTCTGAGAAGAAAGGGAAGCAAAGTAGAGATCTAGGGTGTGTTCTGCTCTCTTGCGAAGTGCGAAAGCTAAACGATCCAGAGCTAGGCCAGATTCGCTCTTCTTGCCTGCAACGAAGAGCTGTTCAAACTTTGGCATCACTGAGAGAGCAGTCTTACCAAGAGATGATGAGTTAATCGGAAGATCGCGCCAACCTAGAACCGTGAGACCTTCTTCATCTGCAATCTTGGCAATCTCGCTCTGAACATCGGCACCTGGTGCGATAAAGGCAATGCCTGTTGCATATGAACCCTCTGTTGGAAGAGAAAATTTGGTAACTGCTTTATAGAACGCATCTGGAACGCGGATAAGAATTCCTGCGCCATCACCGCTATCTGGTTCAGCCCCTGATGCCCCGCGATGTTCAAGGTTGCGAAGTGCTGTCAGCGCCTTTTCGACAATGTCGTGTGTTGCAACTTTATTGAGGGTGGCAACCATCGCAACGCCGCATGCATCGTGCTCGTTCGCAGGATCGTAGAGACCCTGGCGTGCGGGATAGTTCGATGAGAGTGCCATAACCCGTTGTCCTTTTTTTAAAAAAACAAAAGGGACAACTTTGGCCCGTGAATGGTAGGTAAAATCTTCGCCTGCCGAAATCAGTAGCGAAAGAGTAGCAACCTAGGTGGTTTAGATGCCACTTATATGCAGGGCCTGCCCAATACCTGCGGTAATGGCCATGCCTAGGCAGCCACCAGCAATGACGCGCAAGGTGGGTTTGAGCAACTTAGATCCGGCAATCCTTGCGCTCACTACCCCAGTAAAGATGAGACCGATGATGGTGAAGGCGACGATGCTCCAGGCTGCAGCTCCTGGGCTCGGTGCAAATGCTCCAGCAAATGGAATAAGGCCGCCGGCGGTAAAGCTGAGCGCCGATGCAATCGCTGCTTGTACTGGACGCGCCTTGGTATGTGGGTGCTGACCTAGCTCATCACGAAGATGGGCTTCCAGTGGATCGCGTCTATGCATCTCTTCGGCAACTTGTAGCGATAACTCACGTGACAGACCGCGCTTCATATAGATCTGCACAAGCTCTTCTAGTTCGCCTGCTGGATCAATCGCAAGATGTTCCATCTCTAAAAGTCGATCGGATTCTTCGATGTCATTTTGAGAACGAACCGATACATATTCACCGACAGCCATAGACATCGCGCCTGCTGCAATGCCAGCAGCACCTGCTGTAACCAGGAAGCTCTGTTCTCCGGCGCGCGCCGCGGCAACGCCAATCATCAAACTTGCCGTTGAGACTAAACCGTCATTGGCGCCAAGAACTGCAGCGCGCAACCAACCAGCGCGATGTGTGCGGTGGTTGAGATTGCGTTGATAGACATCTTCTAACCCCATCTTGCAAGCCTACCTTTCCGGGCGTCTCAATCTGATGAAGGCGGCGCATGCCACTGAGAAAACTGTGAGCGCAACGTACTGATTGAGACGAAGCCCACCCCAAACATGGGCTTGATCAATTCGAATTCCTTCGATAATGAATCGGGCAAGGCAATAGCCAGCGACATAGAGTGCAAATATCGAACCGGCTGGATATCGAGTGCCAAGTGCAATCAAAAGAACTGCGAGGGATGCCGTTGCGATGGCTTCGTAGGCAAAAGTTGGATGAAAGGTAGCGAAGGCTTCATAACCAACCGGGCGAAAATTTTCAGGAATCTCTAGCGCCCACCAAGTATCTAACGGCCTGCCAAAAAGTTCTGCGTTAAACCAATTTCCAAATCGACCTATAGCTTGGGCAAGCAATAACCCTGGGGCTAGCGCATCTGCGAAGTGGGCAAAGCTAGGTAGCTCGATACGTCGTGCAATTCTGCGATAAGCGATATATGCACCGAG
>JAIXPU010000105.1 GCA_027486075.1 Streptomycetaceae bacterium
AGGGCAGTGCTCTATCCCCTGAGCTACGGGGGCGCAGGTACAAGGGTAGGTTATCTGACTATGAGCACTTCCGAGAAAGCATATTTTGCAACAGGTTGTTTCTGGGGCGCAGAGCGTCGTTTCTGGAATATCGATGGAGTAATCGCTACGAGCGTTGGATATATGGGTGGCGCTCGCCCCAATCCGAGCTACGAACAAGTTTGCACGGGAACAACTGGTCATGCCGAATCTGTGGAGGTGGAATTTGATCCCGCAAAAGTTTCTTATCGCCGCTTACTTGAGGAGTTTTGGGTGATGCACGATCCGACTTCGCTCAATCGCCAAGGTGGAGATATCGGAACTCAATATCGCAGCGCAATTTTTACAACCAGTGCAGCACAGCAGCTGCAGGCTGAGGTGACGAGAGATGTCTATCAAGCTGCCCTTACCCGCGATGGCATTGGTCAGATTGTCACTGAGATAGTCAGCGCCGAAGGAGTTCCATATTTCTTGGCTGAGGAGTACCACCAGAAGTATTTACAGAAGAACCCCAATGGATACGACTGTCACTCCAGCACAGGAGTGGCCTTTCCGCAGTTGAGTAACTCTTAACCCAGCGCTCGCCAGCAGTACCAGGCAACCACGCTTCGGTAAGGACGAAACTTTTCACCCTTCTTTTCTAACGCCGCGGATGTGATTTCTTCAGTAAGGCGATAGATTTTTTCGTATCCTCGTCTGACTCCGAGATCACCAGTTGGCCAGATATCTAAGCGCCCGAGTTGAAACATCATAAACATGTCTACAGTCCACGGCCCGATTCCCCAGAGCCCAGTGAGTTGTTGAAATATCTCTTCATCATCGCCAATGTGATGGAGCTGATTAATCTTTATCTTCTTGCTCAGCGCTGCCTCGGCCAACCCTTGAATTGTTTTGAATTTGGCACCTGAAACACCTGCTGCTCGCATCTCTTGCTCGGAGATCGCGGCGATGCGCGCCGGCACAACTCGACCCTGTGCCAGCGCTTTCACTCGGCCATAGATAGTGTCGGCAGCCTTTACTGCAAGTTGCTGCGAAATAACGGATTCAACGAGGGCCTCAAAGTGGCTGACAGGTTTTGGATTTCTGCCGATAGTGCAGAGTGGATGTGCATCTATGACCTTTGCAATCCGCGCATCTCGTGAGGCTAGATCCGCAACAATCTTCTTCATCTGCGAAGTAGTAATCGCCATATTCGCGGTCATGGATAAAGCGTATTGGCGGTGACATACTAAGTCCATGAGCAAGCAGATCGGTTTGGAGTTACAAGCTCTCGCGCTGAGTGAACTCAGAACCCATCGCAGTGAAAAGTGGCGCTCCTTTCCTGAAGATGTGCTTCCTCTCCCAGTTGCTGAAATGGATTTTCCGGTAGCAGAACCCATTCGACAAATTTTGCGAGAGATGGTGGACACATCAGATCTTGGCTACCTGGGGCCAATTCCTGAACTGGGAAGAGCATTTAGTGGATTTGCCGAACGTCGCTGGGGTTGGAAGGCAGATGCTGCGCAAGTTCGTATCGCCGCCGATGTTGGCGTTGGCGTTGTTGAAGTGTTGCGAGTGATCACCCAACCTGACGACAAGATTCTAATCAACTCGCCTGTCTATCCAAATTTCTGGACTTGGTGTACCGAGACAAAGTTAGAGCAAGTAGATATCCCATTTTTGCAAAGCCCAACAGAAGTCGATGGCAGCCCTTGGGTTCTGGATTGGGATCAGATTGAAAGAGCTTACGCATCTGGAATTAAAGCGCATCTGCTCTGCAATCCGCATAACCCACTCGGTAGGGTCTTTACTCGCGCTGAATTAACGCGCTTTGCAGACCTCGCCAAGAAGTATGGCGTTTATATCTTGAGCGATGAGATTCATGCGCCGCTGACATTTAGCGAGCAAGCCTTCACTCCATTTCTGGCAATCTCTGATGCAGCTCGCGAAGTTGGAATCACCATCACCTCATCAAGTAAGGGCTGGAATATCGCAGGCCTCAAGTGCGCCATCATCGTGACTGAGAACGAGAATCTGCACGAAAAGTTAAACGCGATTGCACCGGCTACTCACTATCGCGCTTCGCTCCTTGGTGGGTTCGCATCGGTCGTTGCCTTTGAGCAGGGTGAACCTTGGCTCGATGCCGTGATGATAAATCTCGATCACAATCGCACCTTGGTCGCTGAATTAATTGCCGAGTTAGCCCCCGAGATTGGCTATCGGATTCCGCATTGCTCTTACCTGGCATGGCTTGATCTATCGGCCCTCAATTTGGGTGATGACCCAGCTGCAGTTCTTGTTGAGAAAGCAAAGGTTGCCTTCGTCCCAGGAATTCGTTTTGGCCAACAATCATCACAGTATGTTCGCCTTAACTTTGCAACCAGCCCAGAGACTCTGCGCGAAGCAATAACTCGCATCGCCTCGCTGCGGTCTTAACGCGCGAAAGTCTGCAAACTGGAGTATTTTTATACCCATGAAAGCGCTACGTAGACTTATTGCCGCAGTTACTGTGGGAATTTTGGCCTTTCGCGCCGTCGGTTCATTTCTTTCATGGGTTGAGAAGCAAGATGACTCCAACACAGATGCTTGGATCGATGAAGATGAATTTGAAGATGCCTAAATGAGCGCTGACACATATATCCCCGGCAGCTGCAATATTGGCAAAGGTGAAATTCGCCGTCGCCAAGTTGTTGCTCTGATTGGCGCCGTTCTCAGCGCCTTCACACTAGCGGGTCTCATTTCAACAAGTGCAGCCCCAGGTGCTCGACTCGGAATCTTTATCCCATTGTTAGTTGCCTCAATTGGCTGGATTCAATCACGCAAAAAGTTCTGTCTCGCCTATGGCTTTATGGGCACCTTTAACTTCGGAAAGTTAGGCCAGCTCTCAAAGGTTTCCGATAAGAGCGCGCAAGCGGCAGATCGCAAAACCGCTCTCTCGATCTTGGCCCAGTCACTATCTTTGGCAGCGATCCTTACTCTCATCGTTTATCTCCTGCCACTCAACTAGCTTTCGCCCCTCTTACAATTATTGGCACTTAGTGCCATTGTGTACTTGTGAAAATCATTATCCACACCCGTCATGCTGAACTCGCAAGTGACTTCAAGTCAATCGCTGAAGAGAAATTGCTTTCCATGGAGCGCTTTAGCGTCACTATCGATCGCGTAGAAGTTGAAGTGACTCACGAAGCTAACCCACGTCAAGGAAAGAACTCGCATCGTGTTGTGATTACTTCTCACGGATCTGGGCCACTCTTACGAGCAGAGGCCACTGGCTTCAATGACCTTGCCGCATTTGACGAAGCAATTAAGAATATTGAGCTACAGATTCGCCGAATTCATGAGAAGACAAAGAGCCATGGACGTAAGACTTTAAGAACTATGGAAGTGGATATCAGCGACTAGTTATCGCTTATTTTTGCCTTTTTGATCCATCTTCTGGTCGGCTTTTTCAAAACTCATCTTCTCTGGCTTTGCAGGGGGAGTTGGGAAAGGCCCTAGCGCAAGGATTGCTGCATCGCGAACGGTGATGGCAAGTGCAATCGCGTTGCGACGAGCGGAAGCAGTCGAAGTTTTCTGCTCTGGAGTTATTGCATTAGCCATAGCGGCTCTGGCATCTGCATTCGCCTTATCAACAGAGTTCTTGAAGATTGCGTTGATTACGCGCATCCTAAAATCTCGATCTTTGACCGCTTGCAGAAATTCATCGCGATCGAGCTTGTACTGCTCGTGGAGAGATTTATAGGTATCGGCTGATGCACTTGGAGATGGAGTTGGATCAGCCTGGGCAGGACCTGAGGATGCGAGTGCAAATACGAGCAGAGTCGCTGCGGTTAACTCTCGACGCCTTTGCATGGGTAAATAGTAGATGCGATGGGGTGTGAATATTCTGTGAAAGGGCTCATGAGTCCGTGTGCAAGGGTGCGCTTTGGTAGCAAACTC
>JAIXPU010000118.1 GCA_027486075.1 Streptomycetaceae bacterium
GAAGTTTCGACCTATTGCCAGCGCTTGTTTTGCTCAGTATTGCCGAACTCGTTTATATGATGAGCCAATGCTTCCAGCAGACCCGCGAACCCTCGGCGCCACTCTCACCGACGGTGGATGCAATTTTGCTCTTTGGACCCAAGCAGCAACTGCCGTTGAACTCTGCCTCTTCAATGAGGTCAATGGCAAGTTAGTTGAAACTCGCTTCGCCCTTTCGCATCGTAATGGACCTATTTGGCATGGCTACCTCGCGGGGGTGCGAGCCGGACAACGTTACGGCTATCGCGTCTACGGAACCTGGGCGCCTGAATATGGATCGCGCTTTAACGCAGCTAAATTGTTAATCGATCCATACGCCCACAAACTAGATGGCACCGTTGACTACGTCCCTGAAATTTATGGACATGTGGCAATTGATGGATCTGGCGCCGGAGATAACACGATTCGGGATAACCGCGATAACGCAGGGTTCGTTCCATTCTCTGTTGTGACTGATTACCGCGCTCGCGAAATAAATCGCCCTATCTATTCATGGACACAAGAAGTTATCTATGAAGCGCATGTCCAAGGACTTACCGCAAAAAATATGCAGATATCTGCCGAAGAGCGCGGCACCTATAAAGCGTTGGGACATCCGAGCACCATCGAGCATTTAAAGCACTTAGGTGTGACAGCACTCGAACTACTTCCGATTCACGCCTTTGCCACTGAACCGGCAATCTGGGAACGCGGAAGAAAGAACCATTGGGGCTATAACGCCATCGCATTTTCTGCGCTGCACTCTGAATATGCCGCAACCGATGATCCTGTAACAGAGTTGCAATGGGCTATCGATCGCTTACACGAGAACGGTATTGAAGTATTTCTTGATGTTGTCTATAACCACACAGCTGAAGGTGGCGTTGGTGGTCCAACTTTCTCCTACAAAGGAATCGATAACAACTCTTGGTATCGCCATGATGGACAAGGCAACTACATCGATGTCACTGGCTGCGGAAATACCATTCGCGCATCAAGCCCACACGGTGTGCGCCATATCGTCGATTCGTTGCGCTGGTGGGTCGAGGTAATTGGCGTAGATGGTTTCCGCTTTGACTTAACGACTGCGCTCTACTCAACTCATTCCGCCTTTGATTCTGCCTTGATGTCTGCCATTGAAGCTGACTCGGTCTTACGTAATTTCAAGATGATTGCCGAACCTTGGGATATGTCTCGATATTCACTCGGCGACTTTCCGCATCCGTGGCGTGAATGGAATGACCGCTATCGCGACTCTGTGCGCCAATTCTGGTTAGGCGATTTAGCGCGTGGGTACGGCGAAGGTGTTTCAGATATCGCTGATGGAATTAGCGGTTCTTCCGATGTCTTCTTCTATCGCGGGCCAACATCATCTATCAACTTTGTTACCGCACATGATGGCTTTACCTTGACTGATTTGGTCACCTATTCACAAAAACGCAATGACGCCAACCGAGAAGATAATCGCGACGGCGCTACCGAAAATCGTTCATGGAATATGGGCATCGAAGGGCCAACTGATGATCCGCAAGTGAATGCGCTCCGTCATTCACTCAAGAAATCGATAATGACCACCTTGCTCTTATCTGC
The DNA here is from genome assembly GCA_027486075.1 of Streptomycetaceae bacterium. Taxonomy (GTDB): domain Bacteria; phylum Actinomycetota; class Actinomycetes; order Nanopelagicales; family Nanopelagicaceae; genus Planktophila. Next base: position 1,609 of record JAIXPU010000118.1, read on the forward strand.
TGGCGTTCCGATGATCACGATGGGTGATGAGCTCTGCCGTACTCAAGCTGGTTCAAATAATGCTTTCTCTATGCCGCGTGATATGACGGTAGATATTGCAGATAGCCCAGAAACATTTATGGGTGGTTGGGCTAATCAATGGGAACTTACAGATCTGCAGAAAGATATGCGCGACTCGGTCGCTGAACTCACTCGTATTCGCAAAACCTATCTCGCCGATGTTGCTGCTGAATTTTTCACGGGTCGCCTTGATTTAGGCACGCAACGAAAAGATATTGCTTGGTTTAGTTTGGGCGGCCACGAAATGACTGAAGCGCACTGGGCAGATGGAGAAAAGCGCAGCCTGACAGTGCAGATTGAAGCAGGGCCAGATCGAGGTCTCTTATTACTTCTCAACTCTGCAACTGAAGAGACAGCATTTACCTTGCCTGATGAAAAATGGGGCACAAGTTTCCGTCGCATCTTCGATGCATCATCTCCCGTGGAAACACATCAACCCATCATTGAATTACCTGCAGCAAAGGTAAGCGTTGCGCCACACTGCGCCCAAGTGTGGCTAGTTACTCGTTCGTAACCCCATATATTTATCACGTGCTCGCCATACTCGCTCCCGGTCAAGGCTCACAAACACCGGGCATGCTCACTGCGTGGCTTGAAGATGCAGAGCTGAAAAACCTTCTCACTTCTTATTCCAGCGCAATCAACCTAGATCTAGAGCGTTTAGGAACTGTAGCTGGCGCAGATGAAATCAAAGACACTGCTAACGCGCAGCCATTAATTGTTGCCGCCAGCTTGCTCAGCGCTCATGCGCTCGGTTCTGATGTAAATGTCACTCTTGTAGCTGGCCACTCTGTTGGCGAGATTGCTGCAGCAGCACTTGCTGGAACTATGACCGAAATTGATGCGATGAAATTGGTTCACATGCGCGGGCAAGAGATGGCAAAGGCAGCATCTATTGCACCTGCTGGAATGGCGGCAGTTCTCGGGGGCGAAAGATCTGTTGTGCTCGCTGCAATTAGCGAGCTTGGACTGGTGGCTGCAAATGACAATGGCGCCGGACAGATAGTTGCTGCTGGGAATCTAGAAGCGCTTTCGCAGTTAGCACCCGATGGTGCACGTGTGCGACCACTGGCAGTTGCCGGCGCATTCCATACCTCCTTTATGGAACCTGCAGTTGCTCCGCTACGCACAATGGCTGCAAACATCGCTACAGCACCTGCAAAAGTTTCAGTGATTTCAAATAGAGATGGCGCAGTTGTGAACGATGGACGCGAAGTCCTTGATCGCATCGTGAGCCAGATTGCCAACCCAGTTCGCTGGGATCTATGTATGGAGACTCTGCGCGCCCAAGGAGTCACTGGCATTATCGAACTTGCACCAGGTGGGACACTTGCTGGGCTCATAAAGCGCGCTGCTCCAGAAATTGAACAGTGCGCCCTTAAATCACCAGCTGATATCCCAGCAGCTCGTGAATTTGCAGCACGCCATGGAAAGGCATAAATGACAAAGGTAATTTCAACAAAGACTGGTACCGAGAGCCAGATTCTTGCAGTTGGTTCGTATCGTCCTAAGAGACTTGTTCCTAACTCTGAAATTGTCGATCGCATCGATTCCAGTGATGAATGGATTCAGCAGCGCACCGGAATTGAAACTCGACGCTTTGCAGGTAGCGATGAAACTGTTCTCGATATGGCGACGTGGGCTGCAGAAGCTGCACTTAAGAAAGCCAAACTGACAATCTCTGATATCGACACCATCATCGTCGCCACCATCACCTTTCCATTTCAAGCTCCCTCTGCCGCGACTGCAATCTTGCAACGGTTAGGCCACCCGAAGGCAGCTGCCTTTGATGTGAATGCGGCCTGTGCTGGGTTTTCATATGGGGTTGCGATGGCGCATGACTTCATTAAGGCTGGCACTTCAAAACATGTGCTGGTTATTGGCGCTGAAAAGATTTCAGACTTCACCGACCCTAACGATCGCGCTACCGCATTTATCTTCGCAGATGGCGCCGGCGCAGTTGTTATCGGGCCTTCTCGCGATGCAGGAATTGGCCCAGTTGAATGGGGCTCTGACGCCGATAGCCGAGATGCCATTTTGATGAATCCATCATGGGTTGATATTCGCGATAACGAAACACAGTTAACAAAAGCTGGTGGTAAGTGGCCCAACATCTCGCAAGAAGGCCAGAAGGTATTCCGCTGGGCAGTTTTCTCAATGAGTAAGGCGGCCCTGAGCGCACTTAAATCTGCAGGGCTTACCGTTAATGATCTCGATGCATTTATTCCGCATCAAGCAAATATCAGAATCATTGAGACGATGGCAAAAGAGATGGATATGCCGGACTCAGTGATCATTGCAGATGACATTCGCACCAACGGAAATACCTCTGCTGCATCAATTCCACTCGCCATGGATGCGCTCTTGGATAAACATCCAGAGCTGCATGGAAAATTAGCCCTGCTCATTGGCTATGGCGCAGGTCTCGTTTACGCGGGGCAAGTTGTGAGATTGCCTGAAAAACCATAATTTTTCTCGAATTACTCCCCCGTTTACTGGGAAGTAAGGCCTTCCTTCGTAGACAATTACACACCTAAGGCAAGACAAGAGTAAGCAGAAAAGGAAGAACAATGGCGCTGTCACAAGCAGATGTACTTGCAGGAATTAAAGAGATCGTAGAAGAAGTTGCAGGAATTCCAGCTGCAAAGATCGAACTCGATAAGAACTTCACTGATGATCTCGAAGTTGACTCACTGAGCATGGTTGAAGTTGTCGTGGCCTGCGAAGAGCGCTTTGGCGTAAAGATTCCTGACGAGAAAGTAACTGAACTCGCAACTGTTGGAGATGCAGTCAACTTCATCGTTAACGCTGCTGCCTAACCATTTAGAATTCATAGTTTGAATTAGACGAATGTCTGAACGTCGCGTAGTAGTAACAGGCCTGGGGGCTACAACTCCCTTGGGCGCAGATGTCGATACCACCTGGAAGGCGCTTCTTGCCGGCCAGAGTGGGGTCCGACTTCTTACCGAAGATTGGCGAGAGCTACTTCCTGTTCACTTCGCAGCAAGGGTCGCTACTGAACCCGCAGATCAGATGGAGCGCGTTGAAATGCGACGTCTTGATCGCTCTGAACAGTTCGCACTCGTTGCATCTCGCGAAGCTTGGAAAGATGCCGGATCTCCTGACGATATCGATAAAGAACGTCTCGGCGTTGTCATCGCATCAGGTATCGGTGGGGTCATCACTCTCCTTGATCAATTTGTAAATCTCAATGAGAAGGGCGCCCGCGGTGTCAGCCCGCATACAGTCCCGATGTTGATGCCGAACGGACCTGCGGCAAATGTAGGTCTAGAACTCAAAGCTAAGGCGGGGGTTCATACACCTGTCAGCGCATGCGCATCTGGTGCCGAGGCGATCGGTTATGCCTACGAGATGATTAAGAACAATCGCGCCGACATCATTGTCACCGGCGGCGTTGAGGCAGCAATTCACCAACTTCCAATGGCTGGCTTTGCCGCGATGAAGGCGCTTTCAACACGTAACGATGCGCCACAGCGAGCTTCTCGTCCATACGATCTTGATCGCGATGGCTTTGTACTCGGCGAAGGTGGCGGCGTACTCATTCTTGAAGAATATGAATCTGCCAAAGCGCGTGGAGCAAAAATTTACTGTGAAGTGGCCGGTCAAGGTTTAACTTCTGATGGGTATCACATCGCAGCACCTGATCCAGATGGAGAAGGTGTGCAACGTGCAATTAAGTTTGCGTTACATGCTTCTGGCTTATCTACAAAAGATATTGTCCATCTCAATGCACATGCAACATCTACTCCAGCAGGAGATGTTGCAGAAGCAAATGCGCTACGCAAAGCGCTTGGTGCAGATGCAGATCATGTTGCTGTCTCTGCAACTAAATCAATGACAGGCCATCTCCTTGGCGGTGCTGGCGCAATTGAATCTGTCTTTATCGTCAAGGCGCTACAAGAACGCCTTGCTCCCCCAACAATCAATATTGAAAATTTAGATCCTGCTGTCACCATCGATGTCGTTCGCGACACACCGCGCCAACTTCCCGCAGGCGATATCGCCGCGCTCAATGATTCTTTCGGTTTTGGTGGCCACAACGTGGTGCTTGCATTTAAATCGCTCTAATCTAGGGCTATGTCAACAACGTTGTTGGACCCAGAAGCGCGCATCGCCAAGCTTCTTGATTCAGCGAATTACGAACTCCTTCTGCCGCGTACTGATTGCGGAATGGTCGCTGCCACTGGGCTCATTAAAGGAAACAAAGTTGTTGTCTTCGCATCCGATCCCACAATTAAGGGTGGCGCATTAGGTATCGAGGGTTCGCAGGTAATTGTTCAGGCTTATCGCGCTGCTATGGGTGCACAAGTTCCGGTCATTGGTATCTGGCACTCAGGAGGTGCACGGCTCAGCGATGGCGTGGCATCCCTTAACGCTTTCGGCGAAGTTTTCCAGGCGATGGTCACAGCAAGTGGTCGCATTCCACAACTCTCACTCGTCTTAGGACCAACCGCAGGTGGCGGTGCATATGGCCCGGCGCTTACCGATGTTGTGGTCCTTGCACCTGAAGGGCGCATCTTTGTGACAGGTCCTGATGTAGTGAAATCTGTAACTGGTGATGTTGTAGATATGGCACTGCTCGGCGGACCTGAGGCTCATAGTAAGAATTCAGGCGTTGCTCACGTGATAGCACCTACTGAAGAGATTGCATTTAGTGA
>JAIXPU010000096.1 GCA_027486075.1 Streptomycetaceae bacterium
ATCTGATCCTTGGTGAGCTGGTGGAAGACGATTACATCATCGATGCGGTTTAAGAATTCAGGACGGAAGTGGTTCTTGAGTTCGTCCTGGACCTTGCCCTTCATGCGATCGTAATTTGTGAGGTCATCATCTGCGTTAGCAAAGCCAAGTCCGAGGGACTTAGAGATATCGCGAGTACCAAGGTTGGTAGTCATGATGATGACAGTGTTCTTAAAGTCAACGGTGCGACCTTGTGCATCTGTCAGGCGTCCATCTTCAAGAACTTGAAGAAGTGAGTTGAAGATATCTGGGTGCGCCTTCTCGATTTCATCGAAGAGGACAACAGAGAATGGACGACGGCGTACCTTTTCGGTGAGCTGTCCACCCTCGTCATATCCAACATATCCCGGAGGTGAACCGAAGAGGCGGGATGCTGTGTGGCGCTCTGAGTATTCAGACATATCGAGTTGAATCAAAGCTGATTCATCGCCGAACAAGAATGAAGCAAGTGTGCGCGAGAGCTCTGTCTTACCAACACCGGAAGGACCAGCGAAGATAAATGAACCACCAGGGCGCTTTGGATCTTTAAGACCTGCGCGAGTACGGCGAATTGCTTGTGAGAGCGCCTTGATCGCTTGATCTTGGCCAATCACGCGGCGATGGAGTTCATCTTCCATACGCAATAGGCGTGCTGTCTCTTCTTCAGTCAACTTAAATACTGGAATACCAGTTGAGGCAGAGAGAACCTGAGCGATGAGTTCTTCATCAACTTCAGTGACCTTATCGAGATCGGTTGCCTTCCAATTCTTCTCTGCTTCCTGCTTTTCAAGGATAAGAGTCTTCTCTTTATCGCGAAGAGCTGCTGCACCTTCGAAATCTTGTCCATCGATTGCAGACTCTTTTGCCTTGCGAGCTTCAGCAATTTTCTCGTCGAATTCGCGAAGTTCTGCAGGCGCTGTCATGCGCTTGATGCGAAGACGTGAACCTGCCTCATCAATAAGGTCGATTGCCTTATCTGGAAGGAAGCGATCTGAGATGTAGCGATCTGCCATATTGGCAGCTGCGGCGAGCGCACCATCGGTAATTGATACGCGGTGGTGGGTTTCGTAGCGATCGCGAAGGCCCTTAAGAATTTCAATGGTGTGAGCAACTGATGGCTCTTTTACCTGAATTGGTTGGAAGCGACGCTCGAGAGCTGCATCTTTTTCGATGTGCTTGCGGTACTCATCAAGAGTTGTTGCACCGATTGTCTGGAGTTCACCGCGCGCGAGCATTGGCTTAAGAATGCTTGCGGCATCAATGGCACCTTCTGCGGCCCCTGCTCCAACGAGTGTATGGATTTCATCAATGAAGATAATGATGTCTCCACGAGTTTTAATCTCTTTAAGAACTTTCTTGAGGCGCTCTTCAAAGTCACCGCGGTAACGAGAGCCGGCAACGAGTGCACCTAAATCAAGTGAGTAGAGCTGCTTATCCTTCAGAGTTTCAGGGACATCGTTCTTAGCAATAGCTTGAGCAAGGCCCTCAACGACTGCAGTCTTACCAACGCCTGGCTCACCGATAAGAACTGGGTTGTTCTTGGTGCGGCGAGAAAGAATTTGCATCACGCGTTCGATTTCAAGATCGCGACCAATAACTGGATCGAGCTTTCCTTCGCGCGCTGCAGCGGTGAGGTTGCGACCAAATTGATCAAGAACGAGTGAAGTTGATGGGGTTCCTTCAGCTGGCCCACCTTGTGAAACAGCTTCTTTACCCTGGTAACCAGAGAGAAGTTGAATAACTTGTTGACGAACGCGATTGAGATCAGCGCCTAACTTAACGAGTACTTGTGCAGCAACGCCTTCACCTTCACGGATAAGACCAAGAAGAATGTGCTCTGTGCCGATGTAGTTATGGCCAAGCTGCAAGGCTTCGCGAAGTGAGAGTTCAAGAACTTTCTTTGCACGTGGAGTAAATGGAATATGGCCACTTGGTGCTTGCTGTCCCTGGCCGATGATCTCTTCAACCTGCGCGCGAACACCTTCAAGAGAGATGCCGAGTGATTCGAGGCCTTTAGCGGCGACGCCTTCACCTTCGTGGATGAGGCCAAGGAGGATGTGTTCTGTGCCGATGTAGTTGTGATTGAGCATGCGTGCTTCTTCTTGAGCCAAGACAACGACTCGTCTGGCTCGATCGGTAAAGCGCTCAAACATGGCTAGCTCCTTCTACTTGTTCTGCCGTAAGCCTATAACCCAGCGTAGGGAAGGTGCGAGGTGAAGGGCTTCTTGGAGATAGAACCCCAGATATAGGGCTGGTATTCCCGCAGGTGCCCAGAATGTGGGCTACAGGGCCAGAAGCATGCGGGTATTTCCCAAGGTATTGGGCTTTACCGACTCAAGATCCAAGAACTCTGCAGTTCCAGCGTCATAGGAGTGCAGGAGCTGGGCATAGACATCAGGTGCAACTGGCGTTCCTTGGATCTCTTCAAATCCATGTTTTCCAAAGAATTCAGTTTGAAAGGTAAGGCAGAAAATTCGCGAGACGCCGATTTCGCGAGCGCGTTCAATAATGCGTTGCAGAATTTGATGGCCAATGCCTTGCTTATGCAAACTTTTTTCAACAGCGACTGTGCGAACTTCAGCAAGATCCTCCCAGAGAATGTGAAGAGCACCGCAACCAATAACTTTCCCATCTAGTTCAGCGACGGTAAATTCTTGAACGCTTTCAAAGAGAGTTACTGTCTCTTTGGCAAGCATCTGTCCGGGAGCTGCATATGAATCTACAAGTTCGCGGATTGCTTTGACGTCAGAGGTTCGTGCAGGGCGGATAACCAGCATTGTTAATCAGCTTCTGGCTTTACCAGTGGGAATAGAATTGTTTCGCGAATACCTAAACCAGTAAGGGCCATCAGCAAGCGATCAACGCCCATTCCCATTCCACCCATCGGCGGCATTCCAAATTCCATAGCGCGCAAGAAATCTTCATCTACCTGCATCGCTTCAAGATCGCCCTTGGCGCCAAGCTGTGCCTGCTCAATTAATCGCTCACGTTGAATGACAGGATCTACCAACTCCGAATAGCCTGTTGCTAACTCAAAGCCATCGATGTAGAGATCCCATTTCTCTGCAACTCCAGGAAGTTCGCGGTGAGCGCGGACAAGTGGAGAAGTATCAACTGGATAGCCCATAACAAAAGTTGGCTCAATTAACTTATCTTGAGCAACGTGCTCAAAGATTTCTTCAGCGAGCTTGCCAGTTACCCACTTTGGATCAATCTTCATTCCAAGCTTGGTGGCAATCTTCTTGAGATCTTCTATCGAAGTAAGCGCCGTAACTTGCTCTCCTACGCCCTCTGAAATTGCGTCGTA
>JAIXPU010000008.1 GCA_027486075.1 Streptomycetaceae bacterium
CGTCCCATGTGGGCGATCGCAATAAATCCTCAATCGGGTCGCGGTAGAGGTTTGGTCGTTGCAGCAGAGGTCATTGAGTACTTCGCCAAGCGTCAGATTCAGTATCGGACCTTTTCGGGCGCCACGGCCAATGAACTGAAGAGAGATCTCGAATCTTTCCTTTCATCAAATGAGTGTGAAGGCGTCATCAGCGTTGGGGGAGATGGTCTGGCTCACCTCATTCTGCAATTGGTTGTGCCAAGAAACATTCCCTTTGCACCCATGCCAGCGGGCACTGGCAACGACATCGTAAGAACACTGGGTTGGTCTCTCGATGATGTGAGCTTCTATCTTGATCGAGTAACGCAAGAGACTCCCAAGCCAATAGACCTGGGCAATGTTGATTCAGAGTGGTTTGCAGCAATTTTGAGCACTGGATTTGATTCAGTCGTGAACGAACGTGCGAACTCGCTCACTTGGCCAAAAGGTCCACAGCGTTACAACGTAGCTATCGCGATGGAGTTACCGAGGTTTCAACCACTTCGCTATGAAATCGAGTTGGATACAGAGAGGATCTCGACGGAGGCAATGTTGATTGCCATTGGCAATGGTCGCTCCTACGGCGGAGGTATGTACGTATGTCCGCAGGCTCAACTTAACGATGGCCTCTTTGACGTGATGATTCTCGAACCTGTCAGCAAGGTGGAATTCCTTAAAGTATTTCCCAAGGTTTATTCGGGGTCGCATATCTCTCATCCCAAAGTGAAGATTCTGCGCAGCTCGAAAGTGAAACTCACCGCGGAAGCGATAGCGTACGCAGATGGCGAGAGGATTGGCCCTGCGCCAATCTCAGCCGAATGTGTTCGAGGGGCTGGGTTAACGTGGAGTCTGTAGCAACGCCTGCCGAGAGATTCGCGGCTGCAAAGAAGAGGGGAACACATCCCCTGACAACCGAGTTCATCGGCCAATTTGAGTTTGGTTTCGATGAATTTCAGATTCAAGCCTGCCACGCAGTTGAAGATGGCAAGGGCGTTCTCGTAGCAGCCCCAACTGGCGCTGGTAAGACCGTTGTTGGAGAGTTTGCTGCGTTCTCGGCGCTCTCGCGTGGAAAGAAATGCTTCTATACAACGCCCATTAAGGCGCTTTCTAATCAGAAGTACTTCGAGTTTGTAGAACGTTTTGGCGAGAATCGTGTCGGTCTCTTAACCGGCGATACCAACGTGAATTCCGATGCTGATGTACTCGTGATGACCACTGAAGTTCTACGAAACATGCTTTACGCCAACTCTTCAACGCTGACCAATCTCGGTTCGGTCGTCATGGATGAAGTTCACTATTTGGCCGATAAGTTCAGAGGAGCGGTCTGGGAGGAAGTTCTTATCCACCTCATGGAGAGCGTGCAAGTTATCTCACTCTCTGCAACTGTCTCCAATGCAGAAGAGTTTGGTGAATGGCTCGGTGAGGTGCGGGGGAGTACTGAGGTTATAGTCTCTGAAATACGTCCAATTCCGCTCTATCAGCACGTACTTATAGGCAATCGCTTGATCGATCTCTTTAGTGAACCCGGAAGAGTGAATCCCGAGATCCTCGGACTAGAGCGCGAAGCTCTGCGCCGTCAGAAAGCTCCTCGGGGACGCCGCGACAGATATGAAGATTCTGACAACCGCCTGAGCCGTGCGGATATCATCGATAAGTTACAGCGCGAGAATCTTCTTCCTGCAATTACTTTTATCTTCTCAAGAGCCGGTTGTGATGCCGCCGTCAAGCAATGTCTACAAGCCGGAATCAAGCTCACTAGCGCTGAAGAGCGCTTAGAGATAGTTACTACCGCGCAGAGATACACCCAAAACCTAGCTGAAGAAGATTTAGAAGTGCTTGGCTACCGTGATTGGTTACTTGCGCTAGAACGTGGGATTGCTGCTCACCACGCTGGATTGCTACCCAGTTTTAAGGGCGCTGTCGAAGATCTCTTCAAACGAGGCTTGGTAAAGGCAGTCTTTGCGACCGAAACACTTGCACTTGGTATCAATATGCCGGCGAGAACAGTAGTTCTCGAGAAACTCACAAAGTGGAATGGTGAAGCACACGTTTCAATCACTCCAGGTGAATACACGCAGTTGACCGGTCGCGCTGGACGCCGCGGAATTGATATTGAAGGTAACGCTGTTGTGCAATGGTCGCCAACAGTAGATTCGGCAACGGCTGCAGGTCTTGCTTCAACTCGTACCTATCCACTCCGCTCGTCATTCACCCCCAGCTACAACATGTCGATCAACCTCATCGCACGTTTTGGTCGTGAACGTGCTCGTGGTTCTCTCGAATCATCTTTTGCTCAGTTTCAAGCTGACCGAGCTGTAGTCGGTCTGGTTCGACAGATCAGAAAGAATGAGTCACTCGCTGCAGAACTTACGGATACTGCGCAATGTCACCTCGGTGATTTCAACGAATACTCAAGAATTCGAATTGAGATCAAAGAGTTAGAGAAATTGCTGAGCAAGCGAGATGGACGCCGCACCTTTGATCAGCGTCAGAGAGTGCATATGGAGAACGAGCTCGATGGGATGCGACGGGCGCTTAGACGGCATGACTGTCACACATGTAGCGATCGTGAAACTCATGCCCGTATCGCTGAACGGGCGGATCGACTCAATCGAGAATCAGATGGGCTTAGGGCACGGGTTGAAAATCGGACACACGTCATCGCAAAGACATTCGACCGCATTTGCAGCGTGCTGACACATCTTGGCTATATCGAAGGCGAAAAACCTCTTGAGCAAGGAAAGATCCTGGCAAAGATCTATGCAGAGTCGGACCTTTTACTCACTGAATCTATCCGCAGGGGAGTGCTCAATAATCTCAACGCTCCAGAGCTTCTCTCTGTGGCTTCAGCGATGATCTATGAAAGCCGTAGCGCTGAAAACTACGCACCAAGAATGCCTCACCAGAACGTTGCTAACTCTCTTGCTGCAGTGGCCAAGATCTGGGTTGAACTTGAAGATATTGAGAACGAATTTGAGGTTAAGACTCAAAGAGAGCCTGACTTTGGTTTCTGTTACTCAGCTTATCGCTGGGCCAATGGCCATTCACTCAGTAGCGTTCTCAAGGGCACTGATATGACCGTAGGTGATTTCGTGCGAAGTATCCGCCAGCTGATTGATTTACTGACACAGATTGCTGGCGCATCAGAGGAGCTTAGACCGGTGTGCCGAGAAGGTATAAAGAGATTGGACCGCGGAGTAATCTCAGATATGTTGGCGGATATATGACACTTATGCTTTTAGATAGCGCATCCCTTTGGTATCGCGCGTACTACGGAATGCCTGACACCTTGCTTTCTCCATCCGGCATGCCAGTGAATGCCATTCGCGGCTATCTAGATATGACAGCAAGGCTGATCGGCATGTATTCGCCTAATCGAATTGTTGCTTGTATCGAAGGAGATTGGCGTCCATCTTGGAGAGTGGAACTCTTTCCAGATTACAAAGCCAACCGTTTGGAAGAGGAAGGTGAAGAGGAGGAAGAGCCAGAGACGCTCACACCTCAAATTCCTGTACTGCTCGATCTCTTAGATGAATTCGGCATCCCTATGGTTGGAGTAGACGATTACGAAGCAGATGATGTGATGGCGACCTTTGCAGTGCAGGAGAAAGGCCCAATCCGTATTGTCACGGGGGATAGGGATCTCTTTCAATTGGTAGATGACCGACGTGATGTAAAGGTTGTCTATCTAGCACGTGGTGTTTCTCAGCATGATCTCGTCGATACCAAGTGGGTTGCAGATAAATATTCGATTCCCGGTGATCGCTACGCACTTTTTGCGATGTTCCGTGGAGATCCTTCCGATGGTTTACCTGGTGTAAAGGGGATAGGTGAGAAAGGCGCTGCCATCATTGCCAACCACTTCGCCACCGTCGATGAAGCACTTGCTGCTGCCCGTAAAGGCCACTCTGCCCTTACTGCAAATTTAGCGAAGAAGATCATCGAAGGTGCGGATTATTTAGCGATAGCGCCGACTCTGGTTCATTGCGCAAAAGATGTGGCGCTTCCTCAACTTGATATCGCTATGCCCAAAGCGCCAAAGGATCTCTCAAAAATCTATGCCATGAAGGATGAGTACGGTCTGGGGGCGAGCGTCGATAGATTAATATCGGCTCTCAATTGGTAGACAAAAGTGAAGGGAGAGCGATGAAACCGGTAATTTTGATTCCAACGTATAACGAGTCAACTTCAATTGTTGAACTTCTTCGCTCACTAGAAGAGCTTCACCAAACTCGAGATTTCGATGTCCTTATCCTTGACGATAATTCCCCCGATAAGACTGCAGATATCGTGGTATCTCTAAAGCTTCCGTGGGTCGAGATACTCCGTCGTCCTGGCAAAGCAGGGTTAGGCGCTGCTTACCGAGCAGGTTTCGCACATGTTCTACCTCTGGGAAAGTATTCAAAAATCGTGACCATGGATGCCGATGGCTCGCACCGCGTGGCAGATTTGCCCGCAATGTTGGATGCATCAAACGAAAAACTGTCGATTACCTTAGGTACGCGCTGGATGCCTGGTGGTTCAGTTGTAAATTGGCCTAAGAGTCGACAATTACTCTCTAAAGCCGGAACAAAATATGCTCGAATTGCTCTCGGGATTCCACTGAATGATCTCACTGGTGGATTTCGTGTTTACAGCGCCGATCTACTCAATTCTTTGAAACTGACACAGATGACTGCAACTGGATATTGTTTTCAAATTGAGATGGCGATGGCTTCAACGCTCGCTGGTGCAAAACTTGTTGAGGTGCCAATTACCTTTGTAGAGCGCATCAACGGCGTCTCCAAGATGAGTAGAGCAATTGTTATTGAAGCTCTCTGGCAGACAACGCTCTGGGGGCTATCTAGACGCTTACGACCTAACGCCGATAAGTTACATTATGTAAAGTAAAAGGAATCAGGCGAAGGCTTCGATGGGTGGGCAGGAGCAGACTAGGTTCCTATCCCCGTATGCCCCGTCTATACGGCCGCTGGTAG
>JAIXPU010000068.1 GCA_027486075.1 Streptomycetaceae bacterium
GAGATCTCTTAAAGAACATCATCTTCAAACTCATAGACAACCGGCTCTGGCGCGTTACCGGCTAGACGAAAGAGGCGAATAATTGGCTTAGCGCGCACCATAGTTGTGCGATTGACTGCGTCAACATGAATTGCAATTGCCATCTTGATTTTTTCGTTTAACTCTTTTAGCTCCATAACAAGCGCCTTCTCGTGTTGACCAGAGATTTGATCTGCGCTTTCTAGGAGCATTCCAAGGGCACCACTTAGCCCTGATTCTGCCTGAGAGCGATCTTTTACACTCGCCTCGCGCGCTTGGTGCGCGGCAAATGTTAAGAGAAGCGAAGCCGCAGGATCTGAGATTTCCGAGCGAGCAATCTCGATGGCAATTGCAGCACGGCGCTGGAGCAGGCTATCTAAATGAGCCCAACTCGTTTCAACGCGATGGTGCAGTCGATCAAGACGTGTAGCCGAATAAGAGAGATACCAAGCGAAGAACGCGACGATAAGAATAAGCACGAGATATTTGCTCATTAGGGCTCAATCCCTTCCCAGGAATTTATTCCAAGAACGATTCTCAGATGCCAACGTCACCTTGCGTCCGCCCGCCATCGCCATTTCATACACATCAAAGATCTTTTCAGCAACGACATCCCAATCAAAACTCTGCGCATATTCCTTACCTAGCTTGGCTTTCTTGAGTCGCTCTTCAGGGCGCGATAAAAGCTGCGTGATCTTGAGCGCTAAATCATGGCTGTTCTCTGATTCAAAGAGCGTGCCAAATTTTCCGTGTCCTAATAGAGAATCAAATGCAGGGATATCGCTGGCGATAACGCTGGCTCCACTTGCTAGCGCTTCCGCAAGAATAATTCCGAAAGATTCTCCTCCTGTATTCGGAGCGATATAGAGGCCAACTGAGGTAAGAAAATTCGCCTTTTCTTTCTCGCTGATTCGACCTAAGAAATGAATTCTGTCCCGCAGATTGGGTTCGATCACTTCCAGCGCTTCATCCGGGCTACCAGGCCCAGCAACAAAGACTTGCACATCAGGAAATGCGCTCACTACGCGAGGAAGTGCATCGAGGAGAATCGAAAGGCCTTTACGCGGTTCTTGGAAACGTCCAATAAATCCGAGGGTATTTCCAGACCAACGCGTTTCATGAACTCCATCTCGATATCGATCGGCATAAATTCCATTTGGAACAACAATCGCATCGGTCTCAAGGTGTTCTGTAAGGGTCTCGCGGGCTGCTTCACTTACGGCAATACGTGCAGTCAACTTCTCGATCACGGGTTCAAGAAATGGCACAACTGCAAATGAAACTTTTTGACGTTTTGCTGCAGCATGAAAGGTGCCCACCATTGGTCCATCTGCGGCCCAACAGGCTAAGAGGGAAATCGAAGGAATTGCTGGCTCGTGAAGATGCAATACATCGAAATTGCCTTGTGAGATCCACTGTCGCACGCGTGCAAATGCAATCGGGCCAAAGAGCACTCGAGCCACAGCTCCGTTATATGGAATAGCGATAGGTCGCCCGGCGCTCACAACGTAATCTGGCAAGTTTTCGTCAGAGAGCGCGGGCGCCAGAACAGAGACGTTATGTCCAGCAGAAATCAGATATTGCGCCAAATCTCCTACGTGGCTCTGCACGCCTCCTGGTGTATCCCAACCATACGGACAGACGATTCCAATTCGTTTTTTGGAAATGGGCATCATGAAACTTTTCTTTCTACGAAATCTCCATCAATCCAAATTCTCTGCAACATATGCCAATCCTCTGGGTGTTCTTTAATCCCCTCTTCAAATAGCTCAGCGCATCTCTGTACTATCTTCGCGATTCTCTCGTCTTCGCTTCCCTCAGAAGGAACGGGTACATCATGGAAATCAATATGAATACCGTGAGGCGTGTACGAGACATGGGCAACTATGAGAGGAATTCCAGTCTTAACGGCCAGCAACGCCGGCCCCGCAGGCATTCTCGCTGGAGCCCCGAAGAAGGAAACGTCGATACCGCTGCGAGATAAATCCCTGTCAGCAACAAGAGCAATGAGTCTCTTCTCTCTCGCCCGTTTCATGAGCGTTGCAAATGATCGGTTATCAAGGGCTAAAACCTCAAACCCCATGCGCGTTCTATGGTCTAGGAATCGTTGGAAGAGAGCTTCTGGTTTTAGTCGTTCAGCCACTGTCACAAGTGGAATACCCAGTGCACAGAAATAGGCACCTGCTAAATCCCAATTACCGGAGTGCGGCAGGGCAACTACAACTCCATCCCCACCTTCGATGCGATCAATCAACAAATTACTATTTGAAACCGTCACGGAGTTGAGAATTCTCTCTTTGCTCCAACTCTGAATTCTAAATGTGTCACACCAGTAGCGCATATAGGACCGCATTGCTTCTTGAGTGAGCTTCTCTAAAGCTGCTGGCTCTAAGTGTGGTTGCGTCCGAGATAGATTCATACGCAGCCGCTGCACGCTTTTCCCATTTCTACGAAGGACAAAGTCTGCAATCCCCATAAAAAACTTGTACGCGAACGCTTCTGGAAGGGTTCTCACTACCCACCATCCCGTGAAATAGGTGGCAGCAGTCATTCGATCCATCATCTTGATGCAAGTCCGCGTCGTACAACAAGCATCCGTTGAATAACCGTAATTACTCCAAGAACAGCCAGGAGCCAGAGTCCGATAGCAAGTATGTAAGGAACTCCCAGCCCATGAAATCCAACTGCAGTAAGAATGATGATGAGTCTCTCAGTTCGCTCAGCGATTCCAACTGAACATTCGATTCCGTAGCTTTCAGCTTTCGCTCTTATATAAGGCGTGAGAAAGCCTGTTACTAAGGTGACTAAACCTAGATATGAAAGTGGGTCATCTGCGGCAATCAAAGGAACAATGACTGCAATAGTGATTGCTGAATCAGTGACACGATCTATGGTCGAATCTAGGAAACCGCCCCAAAGGCTTGCGCCCTTCTGCGAGATTCGCGCCATCGCTCCATCGAAGAGATCACTAAGAGCGAAGATGACGATGAGGATTGTTCCCCAGAAAAACTCTTCTCTTGGGTAGAACCAAGCAGCAGAGGCGATAACGCCGATAGCACCAAGTAGAGTGATGGCATTGGGCGTCACTCCTATGGATACAGCCGCTCGAGCCACTGGATTGATTAATCGAGTGACTGCTGGTTTCAGTGAGCTACTAATCATCGGCACCATCGTAGGCTTACCCGCGTGCCAAGCCCCAATTCTGAGCCTGTGAATTTCCCACCAAAGCGCATCCATGTCTATGGGCATGTGAGCGCATCCCCTGCCGCTATCGCATCTACCTTTCAGGGAAGCGTTTCAACTAGCGCCGAGAGTGAATCAGATCTTGCAATCTTCGCCATCAACCCAAGTGCAGGAATTGACGAGCAGACTATCTCGCTCTGGCAGGAACTAGATGATTTCCAGATTCCTCGGTTAGTTCTTGTCAACGGGCTCGAGGGGCAGGAACTCGATTTCGATGATGCTGCCATGCTGGCCAGCAGAGTTTTTGATCAAGTAATTACTCCCTATTTGGTTTTACATGGTGATGACGGCGAACCAACAGCGCTCATCCGCTTACTAGATCTGGAGATTACCGATTACTCCACTGTTCCCCCAACTACAAGACACTGCGATCCAGAGCATGAGGAGTTGGTAAGAGAATTTCGCGAGGAGTACTTTGATCAGACATCTGAGATGGATGAGGGTGCATTCGCTGCCGGAATTATCTTTCCTGCAATTCCTATCAATCTCAACAAAGGAATAGGCGTTGATGTAGTGCGCCAATACATCGAACTTCTACCAAGCAGCAGCTAACTCTTCTCGTGTCATAGTAAGAAGCTGAGGCATGACCTTCGTCTTTCCGATGATTGGCATAAAGTTTGCATCCCCTGACCAGCGAGGAACGATATGTTGGTGAATATGTTCTGCAACTCCAGCACCTGAAATTGCACCTTGGTTCATGCCGAGGTTAAATCCGTCAGCCTTAGAAACCTTTCGAATAACGCCCATCGCATGGGCTGTCATATCTGTAATCTCGTGACGTTCTTCATCAGTTAAGTCGGTTAGATCCGGGACATGGCGAAAGGCACAGATAAGGAGGTGTCCCGGATTGTAGGGATACAAATTCATGACAGCGTATGCATGCTTTCCGCGAGCCACGATGAGCCCTTCTTCATCACTCAGCGTTGGTATGCGGCAGAAAGGGCACGCGACATCATTGCTTTCTAGTGGGCGATTCTCTCCGCGCAAATAATCTAAACGATGAGGGGCCCATAACCGTTGCCAACCATCTGGCATTCCTGCCCCTGAAATCTGGCTCATATCTAGACCTGCTCGCGCGCAGCTATCGTTGCCTTTATCTCTGCAATTGCTTGCGCCACAGGAATTCCGTTCTTTTGTTCTCCGTTGCGATATCTAAATGAGACCGCACCCGCGTTCATATCTTCTTCTCCGGCAATTACCATGTAAGGAATCTTCTGCATCTGGGCGTTGCGTACTTTTTTCTGCATGCGATCATCAGAGTGATCGAGTTCAGCGCGAATACCAGATGCCTTCATCTCTTTAATTACGCCAGAGAGATAATCAGCGAAGGTATCGGCAACAGGAATTCCTACTACTTGTACTGGCGCAAGCCATGGCGGGAAGGCTCCGGAATAGTGTTCTGTCAGTACTCCAAAGAAACGTTCAATTGAGCCAAAGAGTGCGCGGTGAATCATTACAGGTCGCTGTCGGCTGCCATCAGCTGCAGCAAACTCAAGTTCGAAGCGTTGCGGCAATTGGAAGTCCACCTGAATTGTAGACATCTGCCAGGTGCGGCCAATTGCATCTTTCGCCTGAACAGAAATCTTTGGGCCATAAAACGCTGCGCCGCCTTCGTCGAGAACAAGTTCTAAATTCTGCGCGAGTGCAGCTTTGCGTAGCGCTTCAGTGGCTTCTTCCCAGTCATGATCCTCACCAACTGATTTTTCAGGGTTACGAGTAGAAAGTTCGAGGTAGAAATCCTGTAATCCGTAATCGCGTAAGAGATTCAAAACGAAGGTCAGCAATGAATCCAACTCACCCGGCATCTGCTCCTTTGTGCAGTAGATATGAGCATCATCTTGGGTGAATCCTCGCGCTCGAGTGATGCCGTGTAAGACACCGGATTTCTCGTAGCGATAAACAGTTCCAAACTCAAAGAGGCGTAGTGGAAGTTCGCGGTAAGAACGTTGTCTGGACTGGAAAATGAGATTGTGGAAGGGGCAATTCATCGGCTTCATGTAGTACTGCTGCCCCGCACGTTTAATCGTGCCATCGGCGTGGAGCTCTTCATCCATGATCATCGGTGGATACATGCCCTCTGAATACCAGTCGAGGTGGCCAGATTTCTGGAAGAGTGCGGCCTTTGTCAGATGAGGTGAATAAACAAATTCGTAGCTCTCTTCCTCATGGCGCTTACGAGAATAATCTTCCATCGCGCGACGAACGATTCCGCCCTTTGGGTGAAAGACAGCAAGACCAGAACCAATTTCTTCAGGGAATGAGAAGAGATCAAGTTCTTGTCCAAGACGTCGGTGATCTCGCTTCTCGGCCTCGGCAAGTAACTCCAGATAAGCGCTGAGTTCATCTTGCGAAGGCCACGCAGTTCCGTAGATTCTTTGCAACATCGGATTCTTTTCAGAGCCTCGCCAATAGGCGCCAGCGCTACGCATTAGCTTAAATGCCGGAATGTGTTTTGTAGAAGGCAGATGGGGGCCTCTACAAAGGTCTGACCATACGGGCTGGCCATCGCGACCCAAGTTGTCATAAATGGTTAACTCAGCGCCACCGACTTCAACGCTGGTCTCTTCATTTCCGCCACCTTTGATTCCAATAAGTTCACATTTATACGGCTCGTGAGCCAATTCTTTCAGGGCATCAGCTTCATTAGTAACACGGCGCTTGAATCGCTGACCTTCCTTAACAATCTTGCGCATTGCGCTCTCAATTTTTTCCAGATCTTCAGGAGTAAAAGGTTGTTGCGGATCAAAGTCGTAATAGAAACCATCGGTTATTGGAGGACCAATACCAAGACGAGTCTGCGAAAAAGTCTGCTGCACAGCCTGCGCCATTACGTGAGCTGTGGAGTGTCGCAAAACTGCAAGACCTTCAGGAGAGGAGATGGAAACTCCCTCGACGACATCGCCATCTTTGAGATCAGTCCAAAGGTCTTTCAGCTGACCATTAACTTTGCACACCACGATCTCTTTGTTATCAGCAAAGATTTGGGTGGGCTTCTGATCCGCCTCTACCGAGCGGGCAGCGCCATCTACGGATATCGAGATCGAGGACATGTGCCTAGCCTACCGAATGTGGTTGGGTGTGGCTTCGAATACGTGCTTCCATGTCTTCAGATGCATCCCCTATTTTCAATTTCATCTCACCAATATGCGATATCGGCTGTGCAATTCTCAGACTGGCAAGCGAGAATCCCGACTCAACATCTGGAATCTCAGAGATGTGAATTGGGCGGACCTTTACATCACATTTCTCGATGGCTATCGCTCGAATGACTCCAGGTAATACGCCCGCGCTTATTGGTGGCGTTACCCAGCCTCCCTGAATCAGGAATAGCAAGTTCGCTACCGCAGATTCGGTGACTTCGTTCTTCGCATTGAAGAGTATGCAGTCATCAAATCCTTCATCCTGCGCGGATTTGAGAAGCTTAAAGCGATGATCGTACGGAAATCGTTTATGTTCTTCGCCCAAAACAGTCTGCGAGTAGAAGTTGAGTCGAAGCGGGCTAGTTGTCTCTGCATATGCCTCATGAGACAAATGAAAGCCATCTGCGTAGATGCAGATGCGCAATTTTCCGAGTGCATGAGGCTTCTCGTCAAGAATCTTGATCAAGTCGACCCGAAGCTCTTCCTCTGGGGGCATCTTCAACCCGAGAGAATGCGCAGAGTCGAGAGCGCGACGCATATGCCTTGCCAAAGCTATCGGTTGACCATTTACTGTTTTGATAGTTTCGAAGATTCCTGATGTCTTTGGAAAGCCATGAGAATCAAGTTCAAGAATCACTTAAGGTGCCTCCCGCAATGGAGATTAGTTTTCGCGCCTTCAATTGCGTCTCTTCCCACTCAAGTTCAGGAACACTTCCCCATGTAATTCCAGCGCCTGTACCAAAACGCACCAGGTCATCATTGCTCTTCCAAAAAGTTCTGATTGCAACAGATAACTGTGCCTGCGTTCCATTAATCCAACCTAGCGCTCCGCAGTACGGGCCGCGAGCTCCTTCTACCTGACTGATCATTGTCAGCGCAGCGCTCTTCGGTGCTCCGCTTACAGAACCTGGTGGCGTTGTGGCACGAAGAATTTCTTCCCAAGTCACGCCCTCTTCGAGCTCACCTTGAACATCTGAGACAAGGTGGACTAATCCGGGATGCTTTTCGTGGCGAAAGAGTTCGGATACATTAACAGTTCCGGGTTCACAGATTCGCCCCAAATCATTACGCATCAAATCAACAATCATCAGATTTTCTGCTCTGTCTTTCTCACCAAAAGAGGTTTCTTGCTCTCGTATCGTTCCCTTGATGGGAGATGTCTTAATTATTTTGCCCGAGCGAGAGAGGAATAGTTCAGGCGAAGCAGAAGCAATTTCAACGCCTGGAATCTTCAGATAACTTGCATAAGGAGCAGGATTCTCATCTAAAAGTTTTGAGAAAAGACCGCTGAGCCCTAACGAACTCTTATCCATCTCATTGCTCAGCAGACGACAGGCATTGACCTGATAGACACCACCACGTGAAATCGTTTCACGGATTTGTGAAACGTAGTCGATGTAATCCTCGCGACCGAGTGAAGAGCTCCAGATGCCGCTTAACGGCTTCCATTCCCTTCTTGGAAAATCACTTTTTTCGACTTTGCTAAAACGCGCAAAGGTAGAAACGCCTTCAAATGAAATTGACGCCGCCCAGAATCCCCCATCGCTAACATTCTTTGGATCATCTGTTATCTCTTCTAACTGGGTGGCCAAGATGCCACCCATCCAGAATTGATATTCGTCGACCATGAGGGCAAGGCTACGCATAGGAGGCCTTTTATTTCAGAGAGAAAATCCTCGCTTTGTCATCGGCGCCTGAACTGCGCTAGATTTGCCCACTGTAAATGCGGACGTAGCGCAGCTGGTAGCGCGGAACCTTGCCAAGGTTCAGGTCGCGGGTTCGAACCCCGTCGTCCGCTCGGATTAACCGCCGCTTCGAATTTAATTTCAGGTGGCGGTTTGTCTATGGTCGGATGGCCGAGAGGCGAGGCAAGGGACTGCAAATCCCTCTACACGGGTTCAAATCCCGTTCCGACCTCCACTGGAGTCACGCGAAAGTGTGCAGAGGTGGGTGAAGTTATAGACTTCACGAAAGAAGTACCGAGGACGATTGGCTCAGCGGTAGAGCACCACATTGACATTGTGGGGGTCACTGGTTCGATCCCAGTATCGTCCAC
>JAIXPU010000034.1 GCA_027486075.1 Streptomycetaceae bacterium
ACTGCGCAGATGAAGAGGAATGCGAAGAGACCCTTCTGAAGTCTGATTGACCAGAGCTGGCTTGGGAAGCTTGCTGCGATAGATGTAAAGATCAAGATTGACATACCGTTACCAACGCCACGATCTGTAATGAGCTCACCGAGCCACATGATTACAGATGTACCAGCTGTCATTACGACAATCATGGTGACGATACGTTGCCATGAAGTGTCAGGAATGATTGGAAGTGAACATCCTGAAATCAAACGACCAGGTGTGCGAGCAACTGCAACCAATCCAGTCGACTGCAAGATTGCTAGACCGATTGTGAGATAACGGGTGTACTGCGTAAGAGTTGCAGTGCCTGACTGTCCTTCTTTCTTCAGCGCTTCAAAGCGTGGAATAACCACGGTGAGGAGCTGAACAATGATGGATGCAGTGATGTAAGGCATGATGCCGAGCGCAAAGACAGAGAGCTGAAGAAGCGCTCCACCTGAGAAGAGGTTGATGAGTCCGAAGAGTCCTCCGCCTTGTGCCTGATCGATACATACCTTGACGTTTGTATATGAAACGCCCGGTGTAGGAACGGTTGACCCAAAGCGGAAGAGCGCCATGATTGAAAGAGTGAAGAAGATTTTCTTACGAAGTTCAGGCGTCTTAAAGGCCATTCCAAATGCTGACAGCATCAATCTTCTCCCTCGTTCAATAAACTAATTAGGACTTACAGAGTTGCAGTTGACCCACCAGCAGCTGAGATCTTCTCAATTGCTGAAGCTGAAAATGCATGTGCTGTGACAGAAACCTTGACTGCGATTTCGCCATTTCCAAGAACCTTTACAGGCAAGGAATCGCGAACTGCACCCTTTGCAATGAGATCTGCAACAGTGACATCGCCACCCTTTGGGAAGAGAGCGTTGATTGTTGAGACATTCACTGCCTGGTATTCAACACGAGCTGGGTTCTTAAAGCCGCGAAGCTTAGGCAAACGCATTACGAGTGGAAGCTGACCACCTTCGAAACCAGGACGAACCGTGTTTCGAGCATGTGTTCCCTTGCCACCACGACCTGCGGTCTTACCTTTTGAGGCTTCACCGCGACCCTTACGGGTCTTATCTTTTTTAGCACCTGGAGCTGGACGAAGGTGATGAAGTTTCAGAGTCATCTTTATTCGACCTCCTCTACCTTGATCAAGTGGCGTGCAGCTACTGCCATGCCACGAATTTCTGGACGGTCTTCCTTAACAACAACGTCATTGATGCGCTTGAGTCCGAGTGAACGAACAGTGTTGCGGATCTCTGGCTTGTTGCCAACGGTTGACTTAACTTGAGTGATCTTCAAACGTGGCATTAGGCACCAACTGTCATCTGTGAAGCGCGAATAATTGCTGCTGGTGCAACATCTTCGAGCGGACGACCGCGACGAGTTGCAATCTGAGCAGGTGACTCGAGCATCTTGAGTGCAGCAACAGTGGCGTGAACCATGTTGATTGCATTTGATGATCCGAGTGACTTTGTTAGTACATCGTGAACGCCAGCGCACTCAAGTACTGCACGAACAGGGCCACCAGCGATAACTCCGGTACCTGGACTTGCAGGGCGAAGAAGAACTACGCCCGCTGCTGTTTCACCCTGTACTGGGTGAGGAATTGTTCCCTGAACGCGTGGGACTACGAAGAATGACTTCTTAGCTTCTTCGACAGCCTTAGCAATAGCCTGTGGAACTTCCTTAGACTTTCCGTAACCAATACCAACAGTGCCGTTCTGATCTCCCACAACAACAAGTGCTGTGAATGAGAAGCGACGTCCACCCTTTACAACCTTTGATACGCGGTTAATGAAAACCACGCGCTCGGTGTATGGAGACTTCTCCTTCTCGCGATCATCGCGACGCTCGCGGCGTTCGCCACGACCCTTGGTAGCAGGTGCGCCTGTAGTTGACGCTGCATCGTTCGTTGGATTAACAGCCATTAGAACTCCAATCCGTTCTCTCGTGCAGAATCTGCAACTGCGGCGATTCGACCGTGGTACTTGTTACCTGCGCGGTCAAAGACAACTGTAGAAATTCCAGCCTTCTTAGCACGTTCAGCAATAAGAGCTCCCACTTGCTTTGACTTATCTGTCTTATCGCCAGATGCCTTGCGAAGTTCAGCTTCCATTGTTGATGCGTAAGCAATTGTCTTGCTCTGTGTGTCATCAATTACCTGTACGAAGAGGTGACGTGATGAACGTGAAACGACGAGGCGTGGACGTGATGGTGTGCCTGAGATCTTCTTACGAAGACGGAAAGCACGACGAGCACGCGCGTTCTGCGCTGAGCCCTTGCGGACCTTAACTCCGATTGCCATTACTTCTTACCTGCCTTTCCTGCCTTGCGACGAATTACTTCGCCTTCAAGACGCAAGCCCTTGCCCTTGTAAGGATCTGCCTTGCGAAGCTTCTTGATCTTCGCTGCAGTTTCACCGACGAGCTGCTTATCAATTCCGTTGATAATCAACTTTGTCTGTGACTCCACTTTGTAGGTGATTCCTTCTGGAGCTGGGAAGAGAATTGGGTGGCTGTAGCCGAGCTGGAATTCAAGATCCTTGCCCTTTTCAGCAACACGGTAACCAACACCAACGATGTTGATTGTGAGTGAATAACCTGTTGTGACACCTTCGACCAAGTTCGCAACTAGTGTGCGAGATAGGCCGTGGAGTGAACGAGTTACGCGCTCTTCGTTTGGACGAGCAACAGTGATAACACCATCAGCTTGTGTAACTTGGATAGGCGCAGGAACTGCAACAGCAAGTGAACCCTTAGGTCCCTTCACTGAAACGTTCTGACCAGTGATTGAAACTTCTACTCCGCTTGGAACGGTGATAGGCATACGACCAATACGTGACATCAGAGATTTACCATACGTAGGCGAGAACTTCTCCGCCTACACCCTTCTTATTGGCCTGCTTATCTGTCAAAAGTCCTGATGATGTGGAGATGATTGCAACTCCGAGTCCACCAAGAACCTTTGGAAGCGCAGTCGACTTTGCGTAAACGCGAAGTCCTGGCTTGCTTACGCGGCGAAGACCGGCGATTGAACGTTCGCGGTTTGCACCAAACTTAAGATCAAGAGTGAGGTTCTTTCCCACTCCAGTTGAGGCTGCTTCAACGCGGTATTCTGCAATGTAACCCTCTTGCTTGAGGATCTCTGCAATTCTTACCTTGACCGATGATGACGGCATTGAAACCGTGTCATGGTAGGCAGAATTCGCGTTGCGCAGACGAGCCAACATGTCTGCGATCGGATCTGTCATTGTCATACGTGGCCTGTGGCCTTTCTCGAATCAGTATCCAAACAATTTGTCTGGACTTTTTTCGTTTGTAGTTTTTCTACCAAGACGCCTTGGTAATGCCAGGAAGTTCGCCGCGGTGCGCCATTTCACGGAAGCAGACGCGACAGATTCCAAACTTTTGATAGACAGAGTGCGGACGGCCGCAACGCTGGCAACGTGTATAACCGCGAACCTTGAACTTAGGCTTGCGAGCAGCTTTAACCTTGAGTGATGTCTTAGCCATTCTTATGCCTCCTTGAAAGGAAAGCCGAGCGCCTTAAGTAGTGCGCGACCTTCGTCATCG
>JAIXPU010000148.1 GCA_027486075.1 Streptomycetaceae bacterium
ATGGTTATGCCTGGCGATAACACTGAGATGTCAGTAACTCTCATCCAGCCAATCGCTATGGAAGATGGTCTTCGCTTCGCAATCCGCGAAGGTGGCCGCACAGTAGGTGCAGGTCGCGTAACCAAAATCAAGAAGTAATCCGTCGTGCGAGCACCGGCGGCGTAAAAACCGCCGGTGCAAACACGGCAGGACAGTTTGAAAATTAAAAATAGAAGATTGAACTAACGAAAGTAAAGAGGAGAACGACATGGCGGGACAAAAGATCCGCATTCGACTCAAGGCGTACGACCATGAGGTAATCGACTCATCAGCGAAGAAAATCGTTGAGACAGTTGAGCGCACTGGTGCAACCGTCGCGGGTCCAGTGCCGCTACCAACAGAGAAGAACACCTATTGCGTGATTCGCTCTCCTCATAAGTACAAGGACAGCCGCGAGCACTTCGAGATGCGCACACATAAGCGCCTCATCGACATCATCGACCCAACACCTAAGACTGTTGATTCATTGATGCGTCTCGACTTGCCAGCTGGCGTCGACATCGAGATTAAGCTCTAAGGAAAGGACGAAAACTAATGACACGTACAGTTGTAACTCAGTCTTACGGTTCGTCCATC
Source organism: Streptomycetaceae bacterium (assembly GCA_027486075.1). Taxonomy (GTDB): domain Bacteria; phylum Actinomycetota; class Actinomycetes; order Nanopelagicales; family Nanopelagicaceae; genus Planktophila. The sequence goes on from JAIXPU010000148.1 coordinate 616, forward strand.
AAGGGCGTTCTCGGTAAGAAGCTTGGTATGACCCAAGTATTCGATGCAAATAACAAGATGATTCCTGTGACAGTAGTTTCAGTTGAATCATGCGTTGTTACATCGATTCGCACACCTGAGAAGGATGGCTACTCAGCTGTTCAACTCGGCTTCGGCGCAATCGATCCAAAGAAGGTTTCAAAGCCGCTAGCAGGCCACTATGCAAAGTCAGGCGTCACTCCTCGTCGCTCTGTTGCAGAACTGCGCACACTCTCAGCAGCTGAATACACAGTAGGCCAAGAGATTGGCGCATCAACATTTGCACCTGGCGATATCGTCGACGCAACTGGAACATCAACAGGTAAAGGAACCGCCGGTGTTATGAAGCGCCACGGTTTCGGTGGTCTTGGTTCTTCACACGGTGTAGATCGTAAGCACCGTATGCCAGGTTCTATCGGTGCATGTTCAACACCAGGTCGCGTTTTCAAGGGAATGCGCATGATGGGTCGTATGGGTAACGAGAAGATCACAACACAGAACCTCACAGTTCAAGGTGTAGATATCGAACGTAACCTGCTTCTTATCAAGGGTTCAGTTCCAGGCACCGATGGTGGACTCGTCTTTATCCGCTCAGCTGCCAAGAAGGCAATTGTCGAAACTGTCAGTGTTGATTCAGTTAGGGCAGGTAAGTAACCATGGCGCTTACACTCGAAGTTAAGAACGCATCGGGGCAGAAAGTTGGCTCAGTTGATTTGCCAGCAGAACTTTTTGATGCGCAGACAAACATTCCTCTTATTCACCAGGTCGTGACAGCGCAACTAGCTGCTGCACGTCAAGGTACACAGAAGGCTAAGAACCGTGGAGAAACTTCTGGTTCAGGTAAGAAGCCTTTTAAGCAGAAGGGAACAGGTCGCGCTCGTCAGGGCTCTATCCGTGCTCCTTTACAACGCGGTGGCGGTGCTGCACATGCAGTTCGTCCACGTTCATATTTCCAGCGCACACCTAAGAAGATGATCGCAGCAGCTCTCACTGGAGTTCTCTCTGATCGTCAACGCAATGAGCGAATTCACGTTCTTGACTCTGTAACAGCGGCTCCTTCAACAAAGGCAGCGTTGGCAGCAGTACGTCAGTTCTCAACTCGCAAGCACCTCTTGGTCGTAATCTCACGTAAGGAAGACGCTGCATGGCGCTCACTTCGTAACGCTGATGATCTACACCTCCTAGTCCCAGATCAGCTCAACGCTTACGACATTTTGAAGAGCGATGACGTTGTCTTCTCAGAAGCTGCGTTCAACGACTTCCTCAAGTTCAAGGGAACAGCAAAGGCTTCAGGTAAATCTGTTAAGTCAGTAGCACGCGAGAGCGAGGTTTCAGCATGAAAGACTTCCGCGAAGTTTTGTTAGCACCAGTGGTCTCTGAAAAGAGCTACGGGTTGCTCGATGAAAACAAGTACACATTCCTTGTTGCACCAGATGCCAATAAGACAGAGATCAAGATCGCTGTTGAAAAGGTATTTGGCGTAAAGGTTCTGAGCGTTAATACTCTCAACCGCGAAGGAAAGAACAAGCGCACACGTTTTGGTGATGGAAAGCGCAAAGACACAAAGCGAGCAATCGTTCATGTGGCCGCTGGCGACCGTATCGACATCTTTGGAGGCCCAGTTTCGTAACCCGAAACTGAGGACCTACTAGAAAAGGACATCCCATGGCACTTCGCAAACTTAAGCCGACTACACCAGGTCAGCGTGGAGCAACCGTTCCAGATTTCGCAGAAATCACTCGCTCAACACCTGAGAAGTCACTCATTCGCCCAATCCACTCTAAGGGTGGCCGTAACAATGCAGGTCGCATCACTGTTCGTCACCAAGGTGGCGGTCACAAGCGCGCATACCGTCTTATCGATTTCACACGAAATGATAAGGATGGTATTCCAGCAAAGGTTGCGCACATTGAATACGATCCAAACCGCACAGCGCGTATCGCACTTCTTCACTACGCAGATGGAGAAAAGCGTTACATCATCGCTCCAAATAAGCTTGAGCAAGGTGCAACAGTTGAAAACGGTCCAAAGGCCGATATCAAGCCTGGTAACAACTTGCCGCTTCGCAACATCCCAGTAGGTACAACTGTTCACGCAATTGAACTTCGCCCAGGTGGCGGAGCGAAGATCGCTCGTTCAGCTGGCGCATCAGTACAGCTCGTTGCTAAGGATGGTCCATACGCACAACTTCGTATGCCATCTGGAGAAATCCGTAACGTTGATGTTCGTTGCCGCGCAACTGTTGGTGAAGTTGGAAACGCAGAACAAGGAAACATTAACTACGGAAAAGCTGGACGTAAGCGCTGGTTAGGTATTCGTCCATCTGTTCGTGGTGTTGTTATGAACCCTGTTGACCACCCACACGGTGGTGGTGAAGGTAAGACCTCTGGTGGACGTCACCCAGTGACTCCTTGGGGTAAGCCTGAAGCACGTACTCGTAAGAAGAAGGCTTCAGATTCAATGATCGTCCGTCGTCGTAAGTCGAACAAGAAGCGCTAAGGAGCCCTCATGCCACGTAGTCTCAAGAAGGGTCCATTCATTGATGGACATCTCACCAAAAAGGTGGATGCCCAAAATGAAGCCAATACAAAGAATGTCATTAAGACATGGTCACGACGTTCGATGATCTCGCCTTCAATGATCGGACACACAATTGCGGTACACGACGGCCGCAAGCATGTCCCTGTATTTATCACCGACGCAATGATCGGTCACAAGCTTGGTGAGTTCGCACCAACACGTACATTCCGCGGACACGTTAAAGATGATCGGAGAGCAACTCGTGCCTAATCAAGACGCTCTAGTAGCTCGCGCAGTATTGCGCGATATCCGTCATACACCACAGAAAGCACGTCGCGTTGTCGACTTGGTTCGTGGAATGCGCGCTGATGAAGCGCTTAACGTTCTGAAGTTTGCGCCGCAGGCTGCAGGTTCAGATGTCTACACACTTCTTAACTCTGCAATCGCAAATGCGAAGCAGCAGAACCCTGCAATCCGCGACGCTTCCGAGCTCTGGGTTGTAGAAGCGCTCGTTGACGAGGGACGCACAATGAAGCGTTTCCGCCCACGTGCACAAGGACGCGGATTCCGTATCCTCAAGCGTTCGAGCCACATCACGGTTGCAGTCAGCGATTCAAAGGCGACTTCAAAGTCACTTTCTCGCATCTCAACTAAGGCACAGACTCGCAATCCAAAGCGTTCAGATAAGTCTCCACTAGCAGAGAAGGGAGCGTCCAACTAATGGGTCAAAAAGTAAACCCACACGGCTTCCGTCTCGGCATCACAACTGAATTTAAGTCACGTTGGTATGCAGATAAGTTGTACAAGGATTACGTCAAGGAAGATGTCGAAATCCGCCGACTTATGCAGAAGGGCATGGAGCGCGCAGGCGTTTCACGCATCGAAATCGAACGCACACGTGATCGTGTACGTATCGACCTTCACACTGC
>JAIXPU010000063.1 GCA_027486075.1 Streptomycetaceae bacterium
CAATAATTGGTGCGCGCTTTCCGTTATGCCAAACTCCAGCGCTGCGTGCGATACGAGGAATGCCATCGGCATACCCCATTGTGATTACTCCAAGGCGCGTATCGCGAGAAGTTGATTCGCTAGCTCCGTAACCAACAGGAGTTCCAGCAGGAACATCTTTCACCAAATACAAGGCAGCTCGTAACTGCATCGCAGGTCGCAGTGCAAGCGCGCTGGAATTGCCAAGCGTTGTGACATCAGGTGAGAGTCCATACATTGCAATTCCAGTGCGCACCATGTCAAAAGCGGCAGCGTGCTTCTTTAGCGTTGCCGCCGAATTAGAGAGATGTTTAATGAGATGAGAAAAACCGAGCGCTTCTAACTTTGCGACCATCTCGGTAAAGCGCGCCATCTGATCCTGATTCTGTTTCTCAGCTGGTTCATCTGCGCGAGCGAAGTGCGAGAAAACTCCGACTATCTCAATATCCTGTACATGCTCTGCGCCAAGCTGATCCCATTCAGCTAAGAACCCACCACGCGTCATGCCAGTATCGACTTCTAGATGAACGCGGGCCTTCTTCTGCACTTGTTGTGATGCTAAAGAGATTTCAGATAAAGCCTTTAAAGATGCAGCGGCGATATCGATATCGAGCGCAATCGCCTGCGCAAAGTCAGAGCCAGGTTGAACCAGCCATGCCAGAATCGGCGCGCTAATGCCGGCTTCTCGTAACGTGACTGCTTCTTCAAGAAGTGCCACACCTAGATAATCAGCGCCTGCGGATAACGCTGCCTGCGCCACGGGAATTAGTCCGTGGCCATAAGCATCGGCCTTTACAACAGCTAGTAGCTTGGTGCCAGATGTTTTTTTCAACATCTCAACATTAAACTTAATTGCGCTTAGATCGACAATGGCTTCTGCTCTCATCGCTCAATCACCACCATGGCCGAGGCGATTCCAGCATCGTGTGAAAGTGAAAGGTGCACAGATGCGCCATCGACGAGATCTGCAATCTGGCCACGGAAGAGGAAATCCGGCTTGCCATTTTCATGATTAATTACTTCTGCATCGTGCCAGTGCAGTCCATGTTGCGGGCTGAGCGCTTTATAGAGCGCCTCTTTGGCGGCAAAGCGAGCGGCTAGAGATTGCAGAGATTTGTCTCGTTCTGCTTCTGTAAAGAGTTTTTCGCGGAGCGATGGGGTGCGTTCTAGTGATTCTTGGAACCTGGCAATATCCACGACATCAATGCCGATTCCATCAATCATGGCGGGGAGTCTATAAGTGGTTAGTGAAGTTGGCTATCAGATGGGAAGAAGCGATCGATTGCAATGATGAGCACAAGCAACGCTCCCCCAAGCAGCAAGCCTCCAAAGAGGTCTGAGAACCAGTGAGTGTTACGCACCAGAGAGACGATGCAGACGGTGAGAGCTAAGACGCCTACAGCAGTGCTAGCTAAACGTCCGCGGTAGCGATCTACATGCGCATAGCGATAGATGAGATAGGCAATGATTCCCCAAATCAAAATCGCATTAGATGCATGTCCACTTGGGTAAGACATTCCACCTGCATGCAATAAATCAAAACCTTCGCGCGGCTTTGTTCTGCCCAGCGCGTACTTAAATGAACCCACAACAACATTAAGTGAGATGAAGGCAAGAAGTCCTAAATTAAAGGGACGATAGGTCTTAAACCTCTTTGCTATATAGATAGCAACAATGAGGAGCGCGATTCCAGAAACGCTGCGAAGACCTAAGTCATCGAGCCTTCTAATGACAAAGTTGGAGATTCCGGTAAAGCGAGGACGATCTAAATCATTAAAATAGCGATCAATTTCGATGAAAGGTCCGTTGGTCAACACCTGCAATGTGACGAAGAGATACCCAGCAAAGAGACCGGCGGACCACTTTAAAGCCCTGCGCATCTGGCGATGGCGCTGATCTAAAACTGTCTGCATAATGAGAAATTACTCGACAGTGACTGACTTCGCCAAATTACGTGGCTGATCAACATCGGTCCCACGGGCTACTGCAATTTCGTAGGCAAAGACTTGTAATGGAATTGTTGCGAGTACAGGCTGGAATAACGGCGAGGCGATTGGAATACGGATGATGTGCTCTGCACCAACAACTTCTGCACCCTCGGCTGCGATGACAATCACACGCGCGCCACGGGCTTTAACTTCTTGGATATTGCTCAACATCTTCTCATCAAGTTGATGCTCATCAGCAGTTGGCAAGATCGCGATAACAGCTGTTCCTTCTTCGATAAGTGCAATTGGACCGTGCTTGAGTTCGCCGCCGGCAAAACCTTCAGCATGGATATAGGCAAGTTCCTTTAACTTGAGAGCACCTTCAAGGGCAATCGGAAATTCGATGCCGCGGCCAAGGAATAAAACTGTGTTGTTGGTGGCGAAGGTACGAGTAAGAGCACGTAGCGGTTCGATGGTCTCAAGAATCTGTTCAACTTTTCCTGGTAGCTCAAGCATCTCTAGATACAAGCCACGTACTTCTTGCTCGGTGAGTGCGCCGCGAACTTGGGCAAGTTTCAGACCGATGAGATAGACCGCAACAATCTGAGTCACAAAAGCCTTCGTTGAAGCAACAGCAATTTCAGGGCCGGCATGTGTATATAACACTGCATCTGATTCTCTTGGAATCGTTGATGAGTTGGTATTGCACACCGCTAAGACTCGTGCGCCAGCAGCTTTAGCGTGACGGACTGCCATCAAGAGATCCATGGTTTCGCCGGATTGTGAAATAGCTATAACAAGTGAATCTTTATCAACGATGGGATCGCGATAACGGTATTCAGATGCGATTTCTACATCGACTGGAATCTTTGCCCATTTTTCGATGGCATATTTGGCAACCATGCCTGCGTGATAGGCGGTGCCACAGGCGATCACTGAAATGCGGCGAATCTTCTTAATCTCATCATCAGACATGTGGAGTTCATCTAGCTGTATCTGATTGTTATCGCTGAGGCGGCCAATCAAAGTATCTGCGATTGCTTTAGGCTGATCGAAGATCTCTTTCAACATGAAATGGGCAAAGCCACCCTTTTGGGCTGCCTCTTTATCCCAGGTAATTTCATATTCGCGCAGTGGCAACTTTTTTCCGGCTAGATCGGTAATCTCAATCGATTCTGGAGTAATTGTGACCACTTCATCCTGGCCCAATTCAACTGCTCGCTTGGTGTAATCGATAAAGGCAGCCACATCCGATGCCAGGAAGTTTTCACCTTTACCGATACCGGCAACCAGCGGTGAATTACGGCGCACACCCACAATGGTCTGCGGATCATCTGCGTGAATTGCCAGCAGAGTAAATGAGCCTCGTAGTTGGGCTACGGCGGCGCGCATTGCGGCTGCAAGATCATCACCATGCTCTTTACGTAAATCTGAGAGAAGGTGCGCAACCGATTCGGTATCTGTCTCGGATGTGAAAGTGTGGCCACGCTTTTCGAGGAGCGCCTTGAGCTCGGTGTAATTTTCAATGATTCCGTTATGGATGACTGCCAGCTTTCCTTCATTATCTAAATGAGGATGGGCGTTACGGTCAGTTGGGCCGCCATGAGTTGCCCATCGCGTATGGCCAATTCCTGAATGCACAGTTGGCAGATTTGC
>JAIXPU010000026.1 GCA_027486075.1 Streptomycetaceae bacterium
AAATTAACTCGACATCAACTTAATTTCACATAGACCGCACGAGTTCAACCCAGTACCTTTCTCCTCATGAGAGTTGCCGTTCCTAAAGAGATTCGTGATGGCGAAAAGCGCGTAGCGCTTGTGCCAGATGTCATCAACAAATTGACTCGCCTTGGCTATGAGGTCGTCATCGAATCAGGTGCAGGCGTTCATTCGCAGGCAACAGATGATCTCTTTACGGCAGCTGGTGCGACAGTAAAGAGCGGCAATGTCATCAGTGATGCTGATGTAGTTCTCTCAGTTACCTCACTTACCCCCGCACAAATGAAGACCCTCAAGAAGGGCGCAGTCACAATCTCTTTCCTTTCTCCCGTTACCGCAGTTGATTCGATTGATGCAGCAACAGGAGCCGGAGTAACAGCGTTCTCACTTGAGTTAGTTCCACGTATTTCGCGCGCACAGTCGATGGATGCGCTTACATCACAAGCGCTCTGTGCTGGTTACCGCGCAGCACTTGTTGGTGCTGAACTTTCTCCACGATTCTTCCCAATGTTGATGACAGCAGCGGGCACAGTAACGCCAGCACAAGTTTTGGTACTTGGCGCAGGCGTTGCAGGTTTGCAAGCAATCGCAACCGCTCGTCGCCTCGGTGGAGTCGTCAGCGCATATGACGTGCGCCCATCTTCTGCCGATGAAGTGAAGTCAATGGGTGCAACATTTATCAACCTCGAACTTGAAGCGCTGGAAGGCGCTGGCGGTTACGCGCGTGAAATGACTGAAGAGCGCGCTGCCAAGCAACGCGAACTTCTTACTCCATATATTGCTAAATCACATGTAGTTATTACAACTGCTGCAGTTCCGGGTCGCACCGCGCCTCGTTTAATGACAGCTCAGATGGTGGATGCGATGGAATCCGGAACCATCATCGTTGATCTAGCTGCAGAAACCGGTGGAAACGTCGAAGGATCAAAGCCTGGTGAAATTGTCGTCACTGCAAAGGGAGTTCAGATCTGGGGCGGAAAAGATGTGCCAAGCCAGCTGCCATTCCATGCATCTAGCTTGTACTCACGTAACGTGGTCAATCTCTTAACGTTGATGACAACGCCAAGCAAAGACGGCGCACCTGTTGCGCTCAATATCGATTTCACCGATGAGATTATTGATAAATCAGCCCTCTGCCACGGAGGCGCCAAGCACACGCCCGGAGGTAGCCTCTAATGGATGCAATCGCAATCATCTCCATCTTCGTACTCGCAGTATTTGTGGGCTTTGAAGTTGTCTCTAAGGTTTCATCAACTCTCCACACCCCGCTGATGTCAGGTGCAAATGCAATCCACGGCGTCATCCTCGTGGGCGCAATCATTGTGGCCGATCACAGCAAGACCAATCTTGAACTCGGCTTATCTCTTGCAGCGATTGTTCTTGCAACAATCAATATGGTCGGCGGCTTCGTCGTCACCGACAGAATGCTCGAGATGTTTAAAGTAAAAAAGAACGATAACGCTAAGGGAGACAAGTAATGAATAGCACTCTCTATAGCCTGATTGGTCTGGCAGCAGGTGTTGCCTTTATCTTGGCTCTCAAAGGTTTGTCACATCCAAAGACTGCCCGTCGCGGAAATCTGATTGGTGCATTCGGTGCAACTCTTGCCACTCTTTCAGTATTTCTCTATGTCACACCATCACGCGGTGAAGAGGTAGGCCATGACCTTCCACTTCATAACTTCTGGTGGATTGTTGGCGCAATCGCCGTAGGTCTTGTTATTGGTGTCCCAGCTGCTCGAAAAGTTGAGATGACACAGATGCCGCAACTAGTTGCGCTCTTTAACGGTGTTGGCGGAGGCGCTGCGGCGCTCGTTGCTATCGTTGAATATCTCAACCTCGGTGCAGAGGCCACAACAGCTGAAGTTATCTTCACAGTCTTTACCGTTGTCGTGGGTTGCGTTTCTTTCAGCGGTTCGATCATCACCTTTATGAAGCTACAAGAGTTGATGACTACTCGCCCGGTTGTATTCCCTGGTGGGCGCTTTGTTATTGCGGCAACCCTGGCTGCCACTCTCGGAGTCTCTGTCTGGGTCGTCGTCGCCCTAGGGACAACCCCACTCCTAGTCCTAGCGCTCCTCTCACTTATCTTTGGTGTGCTCTTCGTTCTCCCAGTGGGCGGCGCAGATGTGCCGATCGTTATCTCATTGCTTAACGCATTTACAGGTCTGACCGTTGCGGCAAGTGGATATGTACTCTCATCAACTCTTCTTATCATCGCCGGAACCTTGGTCGGTGCATCAGGAACAATCTTGACTCGCTTAATGGCAGAGGCGATGGGACGTTCCCTCTTTGGAACTCTCTTCGGTGCATTTACTGCAAAGCCACAAGAAGCATCAGGTTCTGCCGAAGAGCGTCCAGTACGTTCAAGTTCAGCTGATGACGTTGCAATTCTTCTCAACTATGCACGCCGCGTTGTCATCGTTCCGGGCTTTGGTCTTGCAGTTGCACAGGCGCAACACACAGTGCGCGAACTCGCTGACTTGATGATCTCAAAAGGCATCGATGTCGCTTACGGCATCCACCCAGTTGCAGGTCGTATGCCAGGACATATGAACGTTCTTCTTGCAGAAGCAAATGTTCCTTACGATCAGCTAGCTGAAATGGATGAAGTCAACCCAACATT
>JAIXPU010000073.1 GCA_027486075.1 Streptomycetaceae bacterium
ACAGCGCTAGGAGCCCTCACTCTGATGATCCCAGCAGAGCTCACCTGGTTCACATATCTATATGCAGCTGTGGGCTTTGGGTTTGGAGTGGCTTATGTGGTGGGGATGATGCGGGGATTTCGTTAACTCTTAATCAACAGATTTAACATCAAGATAGTTCATCCATTCATATGTCGTGTCATACGTGCAGTCGACTCCGTAGAAATCTTGGACTATAGTTTTTCAACCAATTAGCATGTTTGAAATACCAGTCGCTTGATTGGATCGATTGCAAAGCTCCAGATCTGGTGGTTGATTTCCCACAAGGGTAGGTAAGGGGGTTGCCATGGCAGAGACAATTTCGGGCAGGCATGGCAGATTGAGGTCATTGCATGTTGAAACGTTCATGGAGAAGTGGATATTTTTCCCATATTCACGAGATCAGTCGTTGCTAATTCTCCCAAATCAACGTGTGATATCGCTTGGATTTTATTCAAAATTTTGATTTAATGAAGTTACGAATAAGGAATTATGGATAAAAAATGAACTCTAAGGGAATCTGCCTAGAAATATTACAAAGAGCCCAAATCCCTCTTAATTCGAATGAACCCTGGAGCCTGCATGTTCATAACGAAAAATTATGGGATCGAATTGTTGCCCAACATCAACTTGGTTTAGGCGAGTCCTATATCGAAGGTTGGTGGGATTGTCAGCAAATCGATGAGATGCTCACACGGTTAATCAGCGTTGATGTACCTTCCTATTTAAAACCTTCCCTTTCAGCACTTGCTATCACCATTAAATCAAGGCTCTTGAATCGACAGAGCAAATCCCGTGCAGCAAGGAATGCTAAGTACCACTACAACATTGGCAATGAGCTTTACTCACGGATGCTTGACTCCGAGATGGCATATTCGTGTGCCTACTGGAAAGGCGCCGAAACTCTAAATCAAGCCCAAATAAATAAATTTGATCTCATCTGTAGGAAACTGAAAATTGAACCAGGTATGACACTTTTAGATATTGGAGCAGGCTGGGGTGGGTTGCTTCGTCATGCCACGAAACACTATGGAGCAATCTGTACCGGGATTTCTCCTGCGGATAATCAAGTTAAAGGCGCTCGTGAGAAATCTGATGGGTTAAATATTGAATTTAAGCAGATGGACTACCGCGCGCTCGAGGGGCAATTTGATCGAGTTGTTTCTGTCGGCATGATGGAACACGTGGGACCAAAAAATTTCCGAAAATTCTTTCTACAGTGTGATAAATTGTTAAAAGAGGACGGCATCATGCTGCATCACACAATTTCATCAACTTACTCTCGGTATTCGACTGATCCATTTTTTGATCGCTATATATTCCCAGGAGGTGTAATCCCATCGCCCGCGCAGATAACTAAATCAATTGAAAAGTTATTTGTGATCGAAGATTTGCACAATTTTGGGCTAGATTACGATCGCACACTTTTAGCTTGGCATGAGAATATTAATCAGAAGTGGAATGAGATTCCTGCATTTGATGAGAAGTTTAAAAGGATGTGGAATTACTACCTACTGGCTTCTGCTGCAGGTTTTCGCAACCGAAATCTTAATCTGAATCAGATGGTCTTTCGGAAGAATGGAATTAAAGTGCCTTACGTTCCGGTGCGATAAACAAATAATTGAAAAAGCCATAAATACCAAAGCAGTAGGCGCATCCTAGAGCTATCACGGCTGGGGGTGTAAAGCCAGGACGTTCCGCCATTTTTTAGCAGTATTCTTAGGAAGGATGAAAATTTTTCGTGATGGACAAGCCCTGTATCTCGTCTATTTTTTCTTTAAACAAACTCAGATTGTCACTTTCCTAAAACTCATAAATAGAGGTCGTCTCCTGGATTTATCTTTGGACTCGCGCGCTTCCGCCACTAGCAAGCTTTTCAACTTCGGTGCGACTAGCCATTGAAGTATCGCCAGGAGTTGTCATTGCTATCGCTCCATGTGCAGCACCAAGGTTTACCGATTCTTGTAAAGTTTGCTCGGATAACAATCCAAAAACTAAACCAGATGCGAAGCTATCCCCACCGCCAACGCGATCCCAAATTTCTAGACTTTTCCATTTCCTCGATTGAACTAAACCTGTTTCTCGCGACCATGCAATTGCCGACCAATCGTTATCGCTGGCTGAATTAACAGAGCGTAGAGTGGTTGCGATAACTTTGAAATTTGGAAAATCCTTTACCGCATCCAGAATCATTGTTTGAAATCCATCAACCTCAAGATTGGTAAAATTAGCATCCATTCCTTGTACAGAAAAACCAAGTGCCTCAATAAAGTCTTCCTCATTGCCAATCATGACATCTACATACTTAGCGAGTTTTCGGTTAACTTTCTGGGCCTTAGCTTTACCGCCTATATCCTGCCAAAGGCTTGGCCGAAAGTTTAGGTCATAAGAAATAATGGTTCCATGCTTCCGAGCAGAAATCATGGCTTCTTCTACTACATCTGGAGTCGAATCCGAAAGGGCGGCAAAGATTCCACCAGTGTGAAACCAGCGAACACCTAACTCACCAAAAATGTGTTCCCAGTTAACATCACCCTTTTTAAGTTGTGATACGGCGGTGTGACCGCGATCCGAAACACCGAGAGCTCCTCTGACACCAAAACCACGCTCGGTAAAGTTCAAGCCATTTCTCACTTTGCGGCCAACGCCATCATATTTTTCCCACTTAACAAAGCGGGAATCAACTCCACCTTGAAGAATCAAATCCTCAATGAGAAGACCGACATCGTTCTGCGCTAGAGATGTGACAATTGCAGTTTTGTATCCAAAAACTTTCCGGAGCCCACGAATAACGTTGTATTCTCCCCCGCCTTCCCATGCGTCAAATCGCCTTGCAGTGCGGATACGAGTGTTTCCAGGGTCTAGTCGAAGCATCACTTCACCCAAAGCCAGGGCAGCAAATTCGCAGCTCTCAGCAGATTTGATTTCTAAGATGTTCTTCAAGTGTGGCTCCAAACTTAAATAGAATGCGAATTCATCTGAGAAACTGCTTCCCGAGTTAAAGAAGTAATTGCTGAAAAATCTCCAGCTGCCAAAAGTTTTTCACTGACAATCCATGATCCACCGACAGCTAGAACCTGAGGTACCGCAAGATATGAATCGACATTTTTAAGATTAATTCCACCTGTCGGAATGAACCTCATATCATGGAAAGGAGCCGCCACTGCCTTCAAATACGGCGCACCTCCGAGTGCTTCAGCAGGGAAGAATTTCAACTCGTTAAATCCCAAGTCGCGTGCTCTCTGAATTTCCGTGGGGGTGGAGACTCCAGGGAAATATGGCATAGCAGCTCGATCACATTCATCGACAACTGCAATACTCAGGCCCGGAGAGACTACAAATTGGGCTCCTGCAGATTGAGCCTTATCGGCATCTCCTGGAGATAAAACTGTTCCTGCTCCAACACAAAAATCTAGATCTTCTGACATTATCTGGATAATTCTGAGCGCATTAGGTGTTCGCAGAGTTACTTCTGCGGTGAAAACGCCACCTTGCTTTAGTGCTTCGCGAAGCGGCTCAGCTTGGCTAACATCATTGATGATTACGACTGGCATTAACTTTTGTTTTGCAAAGGCGAACATTGACCTTCCAGGCTTATTCATGCTCAGATTGGTCATACCTGGACTCGCGGGAGCAAACCGAACTGTTCACGCCCAGCTGGTGCCAGAGTTACGCCGATTCCTGGTTGATTGTTTGAAATTAATTGTCCATCCTTAACATTTAGTGGATTAGTAAGGAATCCTTCCCAGCCTAATCCTCCGTAAGCATCAACTTCAATGAGTGGTGCATTGTCGCAACTCAAAATTACGTTAAGAGCTGCAGCTAAACCAATTCCAGTTCCTGAAGAACAACCGATATGCGGAACTAGCTTGAGGTTCCAAGAACTAGCCATATCACCTATTCTCTTAAGCTCTGAAATTCCACCAACACTTGCCGCATCTGGTTGGATGTAATCAAATGGAAGCTTGGCCATGAGGTCGATATACTCGTAGCGGGTGAGCAAGCTTTCACCTCCCGCTAGCGGCAAATCTACTCGATCAGCCAACCAAGAATGATCATTAATATATTGAGAAAGACTGCGCGACATAATCGGCTCTTCAAGCCAAAAAACGCCAAGGCCTTGCAATTCCTTAGCTAGCGCTAGCGCACCTCTGCGGTCATAGCACATATTCGCATCAACCATCAGGTCCATAGAATCACCAACAGCTGTTCTTACTTGCGAGACCAAACTGACTGCATTCTTTAAATTTCCATCAACACGCAATTTAATTGCCGTGTATCCCAACTCAGCAGCCTGAATTGCCTCTTTAATCGCTAGATCAGGTCGCTTAAAAGATGGCGCATTATAAGCACGCACTGAATTTTGTGCTGTTCCAAGAAGGCGATGGACTGGCTGTGAAGTAATCTTGCCGAACAAATCCCATAATGCAATATCTATTCCACTAAGGGCGTAGGTTTCAATTCCTCTTCTGCCCCACATATGTGTGGATCGCATCATGTCATGCCAAAGTGCAGATATATCTTGCGGGTCACGACCGATAATAAGTGGTCCTAATTGATCATTAATGAGCGGTCCGACTGTCGAGAAGTATTCAGATGAAAACCCAGCTTCACCTATTCCAATTAATCCTTCGTTGGTCCTCACCTCAACGACGATGCCGCCCTTTGTGCTTACCGACATGGCGCCCCATTGAAGGTTTTCCTCCAAAGGCAGGCCAACTGGGTAGGCCACAACACTTTCGATCTTCATTCTCTACTTCTCCAATTCATCATCAATAATTCTTCTTGCCTAGCGTGCTTTACAGATTCAATTCTGTAATCAGAAATAAAGGTAAGTAAAAACTGCTCATTAGTTGTACATGCCCTCAGACTTTACGGGTACAGGAAAGTCGCTTTGGTTAGCTAGCACTGGAATCAAATCTCCCCAGTTGTAATCACCTGTAAATTTATCTGCAGTTGTGTAAGTACCATCCATAGTGTCCTTTAGGCTCTTTGGCCCATCGAAGCCAATAACTTTCCACCCCATATGATTTTTATTTCCGCCGTAAACGGGATCAGCATAAAAACCTTGCTTAACATGGAGGCAGATTGCTGGCCAGAAAGGAAGCCCGTCATCTGATACAAACTGAAAGAAAGTTGTTGCAGGTTCCGTCGTTCCAAGATTTACAGCTCCAGGTTTTGGCTGACCAGATACCTTCACAAGAACTGCATCTTGAGACTCGATATCGAGAGCAACAAACTTCTTTGAATAATTGCTCAGGCTCACTTCATCAACTACACGCAAGCCATCTCGGTATACTTTCTGCAAGTCACTGATGCGTGCGCGCCATGAATGGGCGTGTTTGCCATCAATTTCCAAGAATCCACTACCGTCGGCAGAGGCAAAAATGTAACTAATGCCCGATAGGTAGCGATCGATAAATACAACTGCTCTCGCTTCCTTGGCACCCGGGTCGTGATCGGTGGGAATAATTCGTGACGCAATTGCTTCGACTGTATCCCACTCATGCTTTGTAAAGAAGAGCGGCTCATTTGAATCTGGATTTACCGGTTCGAGAATCGTCTTCCAGTCTGCTTTTGAACTCATTATACTTTTCCTCTCCTAGAATTCTTACTTCGGTTGGTCTAGACGCATTTCGCGTCCCTTGAGGTAGTAGTCAGCGATGTAATCTGAACATCTCCAAGCATTAGCCATCATTGTTAGAGTCGGGTTTACACCAGTTGCGGTTGGGAATCCTGACCCGTCAAGAACAAAGAGATTCTCGACATCATGAGATTGGCACCATTCGTTTAGTACTGACTTTGCAGGATCAAATCCCATGCGCGCAGTACCATGTTGGTGACAGGTATTTCCGGTCATTTGGTCAAGATAGACAGGGATCGTTTTTCGAGCTCCTGCCATCTCAAGGATTTCGACGTTCTTATCAACTTGCCACTTACCCATTGCAATATCATTTTTATGGGCTTTATGAGTAATTCGAGCAACAGGAAGTCCCATGTAGTCCTTCACATTTGGATCTAGATCTACACGGTTGGCCTCTTGAGGCAAATCATGGAGAATCAGACCAATTTTCATCGCATGGCTAAAGAAAGTTCTGTCAGAATCCTTGAGAGCTTGACCCCAGAGCGGACGACCCGGGAAAACCATATTAATTGGGTGACAGGTTTGCGAAGCCGCAGTAATGCTCCCACCAATGTATCCACGACTCTCATCAGTTTCGTAGAAGTCCATCGTGCCCCCGCTAATATAATTTCCAGCCCAGCCATAAACAGGATCATCAATGTCTTTATCAAAAAATCCAATTGCGAATAAATATTCGTGAAATGTTGCATTCTTTCCGACGAGACCGGATGAGTTCGCAATTCCATCAGGGAACTTGGAAGACTTTGACATCAACATAAGTCGTGCGGATTCAATGGCGCCCAAAGTCAGAATTACTACTTTTGCATCTTGCTGAATCTCGGCACCATCTTCATCAACGTAAATAACGCCAGTAGCTTTTCCATCCTTCCCAACTACGACTTCACGGACGAAAGCTTCTGACCTAAGTTCAAAATTACCTGTTGCAATCGCCTCCGGAATAAAGGTCGTTGCAGTGTTTGAACGAGCACCACTTGGATCGCCATACTGATTCCAAAAACTAGTTCGGTTGAACGGATTACGACCCTTGTGACCATTAGTTACGCTTGCGTGTGGGATTGGGAAGGCATTAATTCCCATCTTGTTACATGCATCGTAGAACTTCTTCCCCCAACGAGTTGGAGGCAAGGGCATGCTTGGGTAAGGCTTGCTTCTGAAGGGTTCAGTCTTATCTGCACCTGCAATTCCAGATACTCCAAATTCCCACTCAATCTTTGTTAAGTATGGCTCAAGATGATCGTATCGAAATGGCCAATCAGCTAAACTTGCACCCTCAACATCCCCGTGTAGAGATCGGAGCATGAAGTCTGATTCACGCGGCCGCGGTACCCAGCCTGCCCAGTGATTTGTTCCACCACCCACAAGCTGAGGAGTCATTGAAAATGGATATGGCTCTGCAACTTCAGTTTCGCTACGACGCACAGTACGAGGAGTTAGCTTTGAATCAGGCCACATGTAATTTCTGTTAACAAACTTCAATTCATCGCCAGAATAATGCTTATCGTTCTTGAGCCATGGACCGCGCTCAAGACCGACAACCTTCAAACCCGCCTCACTCAATACTTTTGCAGCTGTTCCACCATTTGCACCTAAGCCGACGATTACAACGTCTACTGGTGCTGGCTTGACTTTTGGTGTCATTCTGAAATCCTCTCTGACTTACTTTTCGAAGTAACCGATGATTGCTTTTGTGAAAGCTGGCAGATCTGGTGGCGTTCTAGATGTAATTACATTTCCATCTAGGACAGCCGCTTCATCCGAAACCCAAATTCCACCTGCATTAACTACATCGTCTTCAATCGGTGCATAACCTGTTACTCGTCGACCCTTAACTGCACCGGCAGAAGCCAATATCCATCCACCATGACATATTGCGGCTGTCATCTTGCCTTGATCATAAATTCCCTTGACTAAATTGATCATCGGCTTGTGTAAGCGCATGTTGTCTGGTGCAAATCCACCAGGAACAATTACCCCATCAAAGTCACTAGGTGAAACATCTGAAGCAGAAACATCTGCATCCATTGGATATTCCTCTTTGCTCAGGTACGACTTCTTGGTACCACTACCAATTACAGTCACCTTTGCTCCTGCCTCGGTCAATCGAAGATACGGGTACCAACCTTCTAGGATTTGGTATTCGTCTTCGATCATCAATGCAATTCTTTTGCCTTGAATGCTCATCTTTAATTCCTTTCGACTTTGTTGAATGAGTTATGGATCAACTATCTGCTAAACGAGCTGCGGAAGAATCTCGGTGCTTAGGCGAACATCACCGTGATTTGCCTGAATATTTCGAAGTGCTTCCCAATGTTGACCGTATCCATCTGGTTGATTTTCCAGTGAGGCTGGAATTGCAGCCGTCGTATCAGCCAGGCATATCACTTTAATATCTTGATTAGCACCATCGATCGCTGTAGTGAGCATGCAATTTGCTGTTGAAACTCCAGCAATTATCAAGGTGTCCGCACCAGCACGTTTCATGTATTCATTAAGAGCAGTTCCATAAAATGAAGAGAAGCGATGCTTCTTCATGATTGGCTCTCCTGGAAGCGGGACCAAATGTGAATCTAATTCATCTCCACCGTGACCCCAAGAGCCTGGGAAATTCATCAAATCAACGCCCCATTTCTTATCAGCATAGCCCGCATCTTTTCCATCTTCACGAAGTCCCCACATTGACCAGACCACAGGAATGCCAGCTTTGCGACATGCATTAAGCACATTTAGGACAGGTTGAACAACATCAGCCCCTTCTGGTGCACCACCAATGCTTGGGATGTACATCGCTCCACCCTTAGTGACACATGCATGTTGCATGTCAAGGACCAGAAGAAGTGTCTTTTTTGGGTTAATTTTGTCAACAATCATGTTTGATCGATTAATTACCTTGTCAATATTCTTATATGTGAAATCTAATGATGACATTCTATTCTCCTTTTAAATTGAAATTGGTTTGATTTACTTTTTTTTCGATTTTGATTTTTTTACTTCTAACTTGCTTATTTCTTTCGCCAGATCCTTCTCAGCAAATTTCAAATGAGCATAAGCTTCCCTTTTAGCGAGATTCTCATCCTGATCAATAATTGCTTGCAAAATTCGTTTGTGCCCTTCATGAGCTAGAGCCTGACGATTTTCGAAGGTGATTACTTTCTCTGAGTAAATTACGTGATGGGGTGCTATTTGCTTGTAAATCTGAGTAAATAGACGATTTCTTGTGGCTTCAGCAATCAGGCTGTGAAATTCAGAATCTAATTTCACAAATTCTTTTTGCGAAATGCCTGGTATCTCCGCTTGCTTTAAGACCGTTTTGAGATTTTGTAGATCTTTTGTAGTTCGACGTATCGCAGCCATTGCTGCTCCAGCCGGTTCAACCGCATATCGAACATTGAATAATTCGAGTGCAGTTACTTCGCCTGCTGAAAGTAGTGACATGCTCTTTTGAGACTGTTCACTCACATCGAGGACGAATGTTCCTACACCATGTGTGCGCACGATGATGCCGAGGGTTTCCAATTTGCTGATTGCTTCCCTCATACTGCTGCGACCAACTCCAAATTGCTCTGCTAGATCGCGTTCTGACGGAAATTTACCCTCGGCACCAAAGTGGCCTGATCGGACCAAACCTTCCAATTGAGCCGCAACGGCATCAGACAGTTTCAGTTGTTTTACGGGAACTACTCCACTGCTTTCTTTTGCCATATTTTGCCTCCTTGGTCCGATTTAGTAGTAAGTTCTAACTCTATTACTTACCATATTTGCGAGGTGTAGCAAGTGCCCACTCCGCATATGCTTGATGCCACTTATAGTTTGTCTTATCGACGACCTGTGTTGGGTTGTTGATAATTTGAGTCAAGGTTTGGCCCAAAGCAACATCGGCAAAGATAGCTTCAATCAGATTTTGACCTTGATCAATTCCGCCAATATCTACGGTGGCAGTGAGCTTTCCAGCAGCAATCGCCTTAAATCCTGAAACGAGACCATCCGCGCCAATAGTTACAATTCCAGTTTTTCCATTCCAGTGCTTGAGGCCAGCAGCATCAATTGCCTGGGATGCCCCAAGCGCCATTTCCTCATTTTCACCGTAAATGGCATTTACGTTTGGATATTTTGTAAGGAGATCTTGAGCAGCGGTAAAGCCTTTGTCGCGGACGTATCCGCCATCAGCTTCGCCTAAAACCTTGATACCTGGGTGCTCCTTTAGCGCCTTATCGAATCCAATTCTACGACCGCGGGTCCAGTCTGAACCAGATGGTCCCCAAATTTGCAGAATATTTCCTTTTCCACCCAAGGTTTTGGCTACGTACTTGCCAGCAAGGTATCCAGACTGCCAACGATTGTCATAACCAATATTTGCCACTGTTTGAAGTTGATCTTCTGGATAGAGCTCGGCAGGCTGGTTAAATTGGAAAACTTTAAGTCCTTTAGAATTCGCTGTTTTGTAAAGGTCTTGTACGGTTGCAAAGTTTGCACCTGTGCAAACTGCAATCGCATCAAATTTACGGCTAATCCAAGACTGTACGATTCCAAGTGTTCCCTGAACTGCGTTAAAGTCACCAACTGGTGCTTGCCGCTCCCAAACCCACTTGACGCCAAATCGCTTCTCAAATTCTGCCATTTTTCGCCAAGCTGCTGATTCAATCTGAGTAAAATTCTCAGAAAGAACAGGTGGAGTAAATCCAACCTTAATTGTTTTACCTTTTACAATTTCCTTGATTGCCTTATCTAGGGTGGCATTTGTAGTTCCGCCTAGAGCAGCAACTGGAGTAGTGCCGAAAATTTGCGCTGCTCCGATTCCGGCACCGACTAATGCCGAGGTACGTAGTATAGATCGACGAGAAACTTCAACGTCTTTCTCTATTCTTACTTTATCTTCCATTTCTTACTCCCCAACTTTTGAAATTCTCAGATTAATCCCAGTTGATTTTTCTGAGCTTTGTTTAGCAATTGCCAAACAAAATCTTTACCTAGGTTCTAATTCGCCGATTCAATTTTTTGCCAAATTCACCGGATGCCCGATTTGCCAAGACCGCGCCCACAAGTACTGATCCAGTAACTATGGCTTGCCAACTCGATTCAATTCCAACCAAATTGATTATGTTGCGAGTAAGCGTGAGCGTTAGCGCTCCGATTAATGCACCAATTACGCGTCCCTTGCCTCCCAGCAAAGAAGCTCCACCAATAACTGCAGCTGCAATTGCGCTAATTTCGTATCCTTTACCTATCAGAGGAGGTATGGTCGTTGTTCTTCCGGCAATATGAATCCCAGCTATTGCCGCAAGAAATCCACTAATCGCATACGCTGAAATCTTGATGAGATCCACATTGACGCCTGAATTTCTGGCGGAAAATGGTGAGCTCCCTACAGCATATAAATTCAGACCAAATTTGGTTCGCTTCAAAATAATTGCCAAGGCTATGGAAACAACCACAACTACAATCATTGGAATTGATATTGGACCAACAATCTTTTTCAAACCTCCAATGTAATAATAAGTTTCATTCATATAATCAAGAATTGGTACTCCCTGAGTCCAGAGCAATATGACTCCTTGACCAATTCCTAACATTGCTAATGTTGCGATAAAATCAGGTATCCCCAACTTAGTTACCAAAAGACCATTAATAACACCAATTCCAGTTCCTATTGCTAATGCACAAATAAATGCAACTTTCATATCTATTCCGTAGGAAATGAATTTTCCTGCAACCCCTGCTGTAACCGCCATAGTTGATCCAACAGAAAGATCTAAACCACCAGCTATTAGAACTATAGTCATACCCAAAGCAAGAAAACTTACGGTCATCATTGCGTTGACAATATTTGTAACATTTCCACTTGTCGCAAAACTTGGTTCTAAAATGGTCATCAAAATGATTGCAAATAAAAGAAGTGCAATAATTCCAAATGAAGGATCTTGAACTATACGATTTTGCAATGAAGTATTCTTGGAAATTTTTGTATAGTTTAGCGCCATGATTTCACCTTCTTGCCGCCGAGAAATACACTCACTGTTGGACTAGTTTCAATCGAACGCGTCAAAGCAAATTTATAAACCCCACGGTCCACAACTACTCCAACTAGGATGCAAAGTCCTGTCACGATTTGAAAAATAAGTGGATCTATTCCCATCAGAAGTAGTCCCTGATTTAAAGTGGTAAGGAATAAAACTCCCAGAATTGCTCTCCAAACACTACCTCGACCACCGGCAAGTGAAACTCCTCCAAGTACTGCACTGGCAATTGCAGTCAATTCGTATCCGCCAGCTAGCCCAGACTGCACTGAATTCAAGTGAGATGCCAGAATCACTCCGCCGAATCCAGCCAAACCTCCTGACATCAAGTAAGCCCCGAATTTCGTTTTTTGAGTGCTAATTCCAGCAATAAGTGCAGGCGTTTCACCGATCCCCGTGGCGAAAATTCTTCTTCCGAACGAGGTTTTTACCAAAACCAATTCAAGAACTATCGCAATAATCAGGGCCATCCAGATGGCACTGGTTATGCCTAAGAATTCAATATCTGATATTTTGAGAAAGTTTTCATCTTGCGTTCCTACAAGCTGAATGTTGTCCGTGAGAACAGTAAGTGCACCAGAAGCTATATAGAGTGTTCCTAAGGTGACTATAAAGTCATTAACCTTAAATACAGTGATGATAACCGCATTTAGAAGTCCGAACGACAATCCTGTTAAAAGTCCAACAATAATAGCCATCCACACTGGCCAACCCCACATTGATACCATAAGTGAGGTTCCAGCGCTCAAACCTAAAACTGATCCAATTGATAAATCTATTCCGCCAGCAATAATAACAAAAGTTAACCCAACGGTTATAACAAAGATTGGAACAGCCTCATTTATATAATATCGAATTGAGTCTTGATCTAAAAATGATTCAGCTTGAATTGAAAAAAAGATTAGCATCAATACGAATGCAATTAGAATTACAATTCCTTCAATTGCTATAAATTTAGAAAATTTAGACTGATTTCTCACGATTTTAACCTCGAAATCTTCTGTAAAATGTCCCGTTCAACATTTTCATATCCATTAAGTTCAATTTTCTCTGGAACTTCCTCAATCTCCCCTACAAGAGATCCTTCTCTTAGAATGATTATTCGGTCACTTAATCTAATAAGTTCGCTAATTTCTGAAGCAATTACGATTACCGACTTTCCTTCACCAGCAAGATCTCTTATTAACTTATGTACTTCGACTTTTGACGCAACATCGATTCCTTGCGTGGGTTCATCAAAAATCAAAATTTTTGGGTTTGTATTTAGGCAACGCGAAATTATTACTTTTTGTTGATTCCCACCACTTAAGTTTCGAATTTTTTCACCAGAATTAGGGGTTTTGATTGATAACTTTCTGATGTAATTCGAAGCCAAATCTCTTTCATTTTTCGAATTCAAAAAGCCGCTTTTCACAATGGAAGACAATTTTGAAATTGAGATGCTTTTTTCGAGAGAAAATTCAGAGAGAATTCCTAGGACTTTCCGGTCTTCTGGAACCATTGCTATTCCAAGATCGTAAGCTTTTTTTGGATGAGAAATCTTTTTTTCTTCCCCAAAAAAATTCACGGTACCACTATCAATTTTATCGATGCCCATTATTGCTCGGACTAACTCTGTTCGTCCAGCTCCCGCTAGTCCAGCAATTCCAAGAATTTCACCTTCGGCCAGTGAAAACGAGATATCTTTAAGTATTCCCGCACGTTTAAATTGGACTACATCAAGAATTTTTGAGCGATTACTATTTTTATTGCTTGATTTTTTCTTACTGCCGGGTTGTTCAATTAGAGCTGCCGCTTCCGATCCAAACATCAAAGAGATTAAGTCATTTAGATTAAGTCCTTTAATTTGCGTGTGAGCCACACTTTGGCCATCTCTCATAATTGTCGCTGTATCTGCAAGTCCAAAGACCTCATCTAGATGATGAGTAACCCATATAAGTGCCACTCCAAGACGCTGTAGACTCCGCATGTGCTCAAATAGAAGCTCTTTTTCGTGTTCTTCAAGCCCTGAAGTTGGTTCATCAAGAATCAAGATCTTTGGTTGGACCACAAGAGATCTAACAATTTCAACGGCTCGCTTTTTCAATGCCCCGAATTCTCCGGCAGGTCTCCAGAGTTCATCCTCTGTGATTCCAAACTCAGTAGCAACGCTGCGTACCTTCTTAGCAATCTCACGACGGTTTACCCAAGGCGTCCACTTTGTACGTTGGGTGATTAAGCTGTCTTGGCCGAGGCAAATATTCTCCAAGATACTCAAATCAGGGATTATTGAGAGTTCTTGGTGAATCATCGAAATACCTAACTCTTGGGCGATTCGAGGCGTATCAATCGAGACCGGGGCACCTTGGAAGAGGATCGAGCCCTCATCGGGGGTTGTTAATCCTGAGAGAATTTTCAGTAACGTTGATTTTCCAGCTCCATTTCCTCCAAGAAGAGCATGAATTTCACCTGTCTTTAGATTCAATTCGACATTGTCCAGGGCCTGGACTCCCTGGTATCGCTTGGATATGTGGGCCATTTTTAATATCTGAGAGCTTGCCCCGGGCAGGGAGTTTTCTGCATGAGCACCATCGCGCATAGGGCCTGCCTCCTCTCAAAATAGTTCTGAAGTTCTTGTCATCTGGTCTTCAGACCACTAATCTAACCCAAGAACCCTTAATGTCAAGCAAATTTCAAAAGTTTTTTAGCGAGCTTTGGAGGACTATCCAATTAAGAAAGTAATGAACGCTCCCGACTCTGTGGTCACTGACTATCTGACTGGGCTTGAGTCCAGTCATCGTGAAGTAATTGAGTTCGATCTAAATTCACGCATAATCCAAAGAAAAACTACCCCTCCACGCCCAAAAGTGGGCTTGATATCAGGTGGAGGTTCAGGCTGTGAGCCCATGCACTGTGGGTATGTCGGCTACGGTGGACTTGATGCAGCGTGTCCTGGGGAAATTTTCACTTCCCCAGTCCCAGCTCAAATCATGGCTGCCACAGAACGAGCGAATATGGGCAAAGGTGTTCTCTACATAATTAAAAACTTTGGCGGCGAGGTAATGAATTTCGGACTCTCCGCTGAGATTATGAAGCGCAGAGGCATCGAGATATCGAAGGTTGTCGTAAATGACGACAGTTCTTTTCCGCTAGCTCAAGTTGATAGGCGGCGAGGGTTAGGTGCGACTATTTTAGTTGAAAAAATCGCAGGAGCTGCTGCAGAAAGAGGTGATGATCTCGCACAGGTCACAACCATAGCTTCAAAAGTCATCACTAACTCTCGTTCATTCGGTGTCGCATTTAATTCATGCACTACACCTAAGGTTGGGCATCCAAATTTTGAAATGCCAGAAGATGAGTTTGATGTAGGAGTTGGAATCGGTGGTGATCGCGGACATTCCAGAACCAAAATGGTCTCTGCTGATAATATTGCGGATATCCTTCTCGAAAGGCCTTCTGTCGAATTAAATATCGCTTCTGGTTCAAAAATAATTCTGCTGATTAGCGGATTAGGTTCCACTCCCTCTATCGAGCTTTACACACTCTCTGGGATCATTCAGAGCAAGCTGGCTCTCAAAGGCGCCGAATCAATCAGGACATTAGTTGGAAACTTTATAACTTCATTAGACACATTTGGAGTGATTGCAACTTTTTTGGTTGCAGATGAAGAGTTGCTTGAACTCTATGATTGCCCAATCAATACGCCTGCTTTAAGGTGGGGAATATGAAAACCTCCGCAATTCTTTCTCCTTTAATAGCCCAGAATTGGCTAGAAGAATTCAGTAAAATTGTTATAAGCCTCGAGGATCACTTGAATGAATTGGATGCTGCGGTCGGAGATGGGGAACATGGTTCAAATCTTTCAAATGGCGCAAAGGCTTTACTTCAAGGATTTCCAAACTTCAAATCTCGCACTTTAGGTGAATTTTTTGAAGATGCCGGAATGACAATTATCAATTCAGTTGGTGGTGCAAGTGGCGCACTCTATGGAACTCTTTTTTTACGTTTGAGTGATGTCACATCTAATTATCAAGAGGCTGATCTCACACTGATATCACAAGCATTTGATTCTAGTCTCTCTGGAATCATGGAATTGGGACGCGTGAAGCCAGGAGATAAAACCCTTGTAGATGCTCTAGAACCAGCAGTAACTTCTATGCGCGCAAGTGTCAAAAATTCTGAAAATCTATTGACTGCCATGATTAAAGCTCACTATGCGGCAGAACTGGGATGTAGTAGCACCGCAAATATGGAGGCTCGAAAAGGTCGTGGCAGCTACCAGGGCGATCGAAGTATTGGGCATATTGATCCTGGAGCCACCTCAATGGCTGCCTTGTTTGGCGCATTATCGAACACAATTAGTAATTATTTTCCGCATTAAATCCAGCATGTGCCGCCGGAAGCGAAGCAAAAATCAGCGCGCTGATGCTCAGAAGGACTCTAGAAACCTTGCGCATACTCCAAATTATAAAAACGGGCTCCTCCACTTTTCAAGAGTCCCCCCGTTGTAGCCTCGAGCCATGAACTACCCAGCCCTACGCACCACCCTCAAATGCGGCTCCATCGTCTTTGGAGCATCCGCACTCTTTCTTCTGGCTCTGCCCTCACTCTTTCTCGAACTCCTAGCCCTTGAGACCACAGATGAGCTCACCTGGTCCATGCGCATGATCGGCATAACCGTCTTTGCCTTAGCCGGAAATATGTGGAACAACGC
>JAIXPU010000127.1 GCA_027486075.1 Streptomycetaceae bacterium
GCATCCTTGAGCGCTGAGCCATCTGGTTCACCTGCTGCTAATTCAAATAAAACTGGCAGGTCAGCAACTCTGCGGCGCAGGCTCTTCAGGCGCGTGATTGTTCCTTGAACTCTAGAGAGCTTGCTCGTTACCGCCTGAGCTTTCTCAGGGTCATCCCACAAATTCGGAACACCCGCAGCTGCTTCAAGTTCAACTGCCTCTGATTCAAGTTTGGGAAGATCGAGAACTTTTTCGATAGATGTGAGGGTCGCACTTATCTCTGAGATTTCGAGTGAGTATTCGCGAGCCATGGAGTAAGGATAGCGAGAATTTATCCGATATCGATCCCGTAGTAATTAGTAGTGATTTTCCGCTGAGCGATGCTTGCCACTGTGGCAGAAATTTTCACGTGATCGAGATTGATGAAGGGAAGAACAAAAGGAAGGCGGGCATCTGCAGAAGTAGAAATTGTCAGTTGGTAACCATCACAGTCAACTCTGTTCACTCTAATGTCCTCCAAATTCTCACGTCCATTAGCCGCTCTCCTAGAGTCACTGATCTGCATCCATTTCGCTATTGCACTCAGAGCATCATTTCTTCCCTTTTGGCAGTCAATGGGAATTCCTGGATCCGTCTCACCATCGCCGGTGAGATTCCAAGCAAATTGCCAAAAGTTGTACTCGCTTTGATAGTACGTTTCTAAATCTAGATTTCGTACACCTCGTTGTACTGCTGCTTCACTTCCTTGGGTAAGGGCTCGCTTCGCCAGGTAGATAGATGAAATATTGGTGAGAATCACTAAAACAATGAGAGTAGACATGAAGAGACTCATGATGAGCAAGGAGATCGATCCACGTTCATCTCTTATTAGGGCTCTAAGAATTTTCACAAGCTAAGCCCAAGGTGTTACATATTCAATTGCAGATACCCGAATAGATCGATCTAGAATTGAGAGAGTTATGACAATCTCTGAATCGGGAGATATACAAGGATCCTGACTGCACATTATTTGACTCCGTATTTCGCTCTCTGGATTCTTGAATCCGAGCAGTCGCCCACCTTCCATAATGACCGAACGGGACACTTCAAAGGCGATCTCATCGTTTGCTGATGTGACAAATGCTCGAACGGATTCGCGCGCCAGCGTTCGCAGCCTCTCTTGATCATCGCTCACGCTAGAGAAGGTATTCATATACAGGAATAGTGGAATGAATAGCGGGATGGCAAGAATGACAAACTCAATAGAGGCGCTACCTCGCTGGTCCTTGAGGAAACCCTTTCTCATCGCTGATTCTCAATAATTGCAATACCCGTTACCTGAACTTGATACTCATCGCCGAAAATTCTTGGCACATTTCTCTCTTTTGTCGTAACAACCAGATCTAAGTTTTGATGAGGATCTGGCGAGTAAATAGGAAGGAATCGATCAGTCTCTTCAAAATCGCCCGTAAGAGCTCTCTGCGATGCCTGATCTTGAACAGCGACCTTCTCCATATTCCTGGAATGAATGGCTACGTTGATTTGAGTAGCGATAAGGAAGAGTGACATAAGTGGGAGAAGAACAAGTGCGCTCTCAACGTTTCCTCGTTCGCACCTGAAAAATCTCATCAACAAATTAGCGAATACCGTTCATGGCATCTAGGGAGTTTTTGAGAATCGCAGTAAGCCGTGGAGCTGCAATTGTCCAAATAGCTGTGACGAGACCTGTAGTCATAAGCACCACCAGTACCCAGCCAGGAACATCGCCTCGATCGTCACTTAGGGCACGAAAGAAGCGAGAGCGTTTGAAGTCGCTAAGCCTCATAGATATTTCAATCTGCATCGCTACCAATTTCTTCTGAACTATTTGATTCATCGTTCTCTCCTTTTTCCTGTTTATTCTTTGAGTTGTTTTCTGATTTGGATTTAACCTTGCGCAAATAGATTTAGATTTGATAGCGACGGCCAGAGAGCAAAGAGAATTGAAATTGGCAGGATGAGAAATACCACCGGAACCATCATGGACATCTCCGCCTTTGCTGCTATTGCAGTTATTCGATTTCTCTGCAGACTTTGAGCCTCTTCTGCATGGCTTTGGAGAACTCCAACAAGAGGCGCTCCACGCGAAATTGCAATCACTATCGAGTCGATGAAGCGGCGAACGCTGAGCGAATGCAGCCGCCTTCCAAGTGCATCAAGCGCCTCTTCAAAAGGCGCTCCACTCGATACTTCATCAACAACCTTGGACAATTGCGCAACAAGTGCTCCCGTGCCACGGTTGGTAATTCTCTGAATCGCGCTCAGTGGACTTTCGCCAGCCGAGATTGAGAGCGTGAGCATTTCAACGATAGCTGGAAATTCTTCTTCGATACCGACCCGATACGCCTTCACCCTTTGAGTAAGGTTTCGCTCAAGAAAGAGAATTGATCCCGAGAATGTAACGAGGAGGATTGAGAGAATTGTGGCAAGAGATGAGTTTTGAAAGATCCCAAAGAGAATGATGAAAAAGGATAGTCCGCTCGAGACAATGAGTTGCTTATATCTAAAGTTCTCGTAGTCGCTCTCAGTTGAGTAACCAAGTTCAGCTAACTTTGCTCTGACTGAAGTTCTATCTCCTACGCGATGAATTGATTTGATACTCGCTCGTTCGAGTGAAAAGTCCTCATTGAGAATCAAAAAAGCTGGAATGAGAAAGAGGAGTGCGACAATTAACGGATTATTCATAGCCGCCGACCTGGTTGAGCCCCTGAGAAGACTCGAGAAGCTTCAGGAAGTTTGCTCAGTTGATTCATCCAGAGGTATGCAGCAGCTGTCATCGCCAACCCTGCTAGAAGAATGAGGGCGCCCGACTGAGTCGAGAAGGCGCGAGATGTGCTTGGTTGAGTAGAAAGAAGTAGAAGAAGTAGCCAAGGAGCTGCCGCAGATAAATGAGCAGAGTTCTTGATCCAATTATGTTTTACAGCTATCTCGCGGCGAAGAGTGAGATCTTCTCGAATGAAATTACCTAAGAGGCGGAGAATATTGAGCAACTCGGCGCTTCCCAATACCTTAGCCATGGCAAGCGACTCCAGAATTTGATCAGTTGCTGGATGCGCTAATTCACGTTTTGCTAACGCAATAGC
>JAIXPU010000111.1 GCA_027486075.1 Streptomycetaceae bacterium
AAGATTGTTGCAACTCCTGATTTCAGCCTCTTCGGAGAGTTCAACCTCTTTGGCTCACTAGATCGAATTCCACTTATCACTGTGATCCTTCTTGTCTTCACACTTCTTCTCTCCGATTTCTTTGACACAGTAGGAACAGTCACAGCGATCGGACATGAAGCAGGCTTGATCGATAAGGATGGAAACATCCCAAATAACGATCGCATCCTGCTCGTTGACTCACTTGCAGCGGTAGCAGGTGGTGCAGGAAGCATCTCCTCCAACACCAGCTACATCGAATCTGCCTCAGGCGTTGGTGAAGGCGCCCGTACAGGATTGGCATCTGTTGTTACCGGACTCTGCTTCTTGTTGACAACCTTCCTTGCTCCATTAGTGGCGGTGATTCCTTACGAAGCAGCGACTCCAGCTCTAATAATCGTTGGCTTCTTAATGATGACCCAGATCAAGGCTATCGATTGGGAAGATTACGGAATCGCTATTCCTGCCTTCTTAACAATCATCTTGATGCCATTCACCTATAACATCTCTGTAGGTATCGGTGCAGGCTTCGTTACACACGTAGTAATCAGATATATCCAGGGACGTCGCAAGGAAGTTCATCCTTTGCTACTTCTTGTCGCTGGACTATTTATGGTCTACTTCTTATCATCACCGATTAACACCTGGGTTGGTTAATCACCCAGAAATGAACTAGTAGGCAAGCCCGCATCGAAAGGTGCGGGCTTGCTTATTTATAGGCTCCAATTAATAGGGCTTCTTCCTTGGGTAATAAGAAGTTCATTCGCACGAGAAAATGGTTTAGAACCAAAGAACCCTCGATAGGCGCTGAGCGGGCTTGGGTGTGCTGAGCTTATGTAGTTGCTGAAGAACTCAGATAGTTCCTGGGCGCTCTTTCCCCAGAGAATTGCGATGACCCCTCGAGCACCAAGTTCGCGAGCAATGTGGTTGGTGATGTGTTGCCATCCAAGATCTGAGTGTGCGGCGGTCTCGCCTACTCGTGTGGTCAAGACACGATTGAGCAGTAGAACTCCAGAACGTTCCCAAGCAGCGAGATCACCACTCGCCGGTTTCTCAAAACCAAGATCACTTTCTAACTCCTGAAAAATATTGCGAAGAGATGCGGGAATTGGCGTTACGGTTTCAGGGACTGAAAATGCCAGACCCATTGCATTCCCTTTTGTAGGGTAAGGATCCTGTCCGAAGATAACTACTCGAAATTCTTCGAGATCGATATCAAAGGCGCGGAAGATCTCTTCGCGACGGGGTGCGATATCTTCATCCGCAATTTTTTTGAGAACCTTCTCAATTTCGGGCGCTACTGGATCTAGTAGACGTAGCCAGCTATCGTGCACGGGCAAAGAAGCGCGAACCATCGAAGTTGACCTCCATCGCCAACTCGAAGACTGCAGACATATGCTCGGAAGTAATGACATCGCCGATAGGTCCAGATACCGCTATCTGACCATCTTTAAGAATGAGCGCGTGCGTAGTTCCAGCAGGAATCTCTTCAATGTGGTGAGTAACTAGAATCGAAGCCGGTGCTGATGGATCGGATGCAAAGATTGAGAAGCGTTTTAGTAGATCTTCTCGTCCACCCAGGTCCAAGCCTGCAGCCGGCTCATCTAAAAGCAAGAGTTCAGGATCTGCCATCAAAGCCCTTGATATCTGAACTCTCTTTCGCTCACCTTCGCTAAGCGTTCCATACTCGCGTTTGGCCAAATCACGGACACCAAATGTTGTTAATAGTGCAACTGCACGCGATTCATCCCAAAGATCGTAGGCCTCATTCCACCGCCCCAGCACTGCATATGCCGCAGTAAGAACGACGTCGCGAACTTTCTCTTCATAAGGAATATCTTCGGCCACGAGCGAACCGCAAATGCCGATTCGTGTGCGAAGTTCAAAGAGATCAACTCGGCCCATAGTTTTATCGAGAATGGATACCGTTCCTGTCGTGGGAAAGGTACGTGTAGCTAAAATCTGAATGAGAGTCGATTTACCTGCGCCATTTGGCCCGAGAACGACCCAGCGCTCCCCTGCCGTAATGGAAAAGTTGATTGGTCCAAGAATCGTGCGCTGACCCCGTCGCACCGATACATCGCGCAATTCCAAGACAGTCTGGCCACTCATAGGAACACAAGATATATCTTTCGCAATCAAATCGAGCGAAAATGTCGCCTCGCTTCAAGTGATTCGCGATAACCTCGCTCAGTGAGCACAGATACCAGACGTTATACGGGGCTGATATTGGTCTCAGGTATCGATAGCCCGGGCATCACACAAGCGCTCTTCGAGACCTTAGCTCCCTTCGCCATCACTGTTCTAGATATTGAGCAGGTTGTCATCCGTGAACGTCTCATACTTACTATCCTGATTGGTCTCAACCCCGACCATTCAGAAGCCATTGAAGAGGATCTCACCGCTTGCGGAGAACGTTTGGGCGTTGATATCGCTACCTCCTTTCAAACTCAAGAGATGGCCTCAATCGCAGCAAAATCCGGTTTATTGCACGTTGTAGCACTTGGTTCACCACTTGCGCCTCAAGCTATCGCTCAAATTGCAAGCACAATCGCCTCTCTCTCTGGCAATATCGAACGCATACATCGCACCGCGAGTTATCCGGTAACAGCTATTGAATTTATCGTTTCGGGCGCGGATCAAAGCGTGTTACGTCAGAACCTTGCAGTTGTATCAGCAGAGAAGAACGTTGATATCGCTGTCTCTCCTGGCGGTCTCATGCGCTGGGCGAAGAAATTAGTAGTCATGGACGTTGATTCGACTCTCATTCAGCAGGAAGTAATTGAACTTCTCGCTGCAAAGGCTGGTTCTTTGGAGAAAGTTCAAGAGATAACAAGCGCGGCTATGCGCGGAGAAATGGATTTCTCGCAGAGCCTCATAGCGAGGGTCGCGCTTCTCAAAGGTTTACCTGTATCAGCTCTCGATGAGGTCAGAGGCGAGATCACGCTGACTCCTGGCGCCAGAACGCTGGTGCAGACGCTACAGAAGTTAGGTCACAGCGTCGCGGTGGTTTCAGGTGGCTTCATATCTGTGATTGAACCTCTGATCCACGAACTTGGCATAACGCACTACCGAGCAAATACGCTGGAAGTAAAGGATGGCCTTTTGACCGGAAGCGTTGTTGGCACAATTATCGACCGAGCAGGTAAGGCAACGGCTCTTCGCGACTTTGCCAAGATCGAAGGAGTAGAGCTCGAGCAGACAATCGCAATCGGCGATGGAGCTAATGATCTCGACATGATTGCTATTGCAGGTCTAGGTATTGCATTTAATGCAAAGCCAGCCGTAAAAGCTGCTGCAGATAGTTCAGTAAGTGCGCCTTATCTTGATTCAGTTCTCTATCTACTCGGAATCACTCGCGAGGAGATAGAAGAGGCCGGGGCTATTCGCAAGTAGCTAATTCTTTAAAGACGACAAGCGTGGATATCTGTTACCAAAATTCCACGAGCGCCAAGAGCCCAGAGTTCGTCCATGAGGCGGTTTGTATCCTTACGTAAAACCATCGCGCGAACTGCAACCCAATCCTTCTTTTGAAGTGGTGAGATTGTTGGTGACTCTAGCCCTGGCGTAATTGCACACGCTTCATCAACGCTGACCGAAGGAATGTCGTAATCCAGTAAGACATATTGACGAGCGATAACAACACCTTGCAAGCGTCTTATGAGAATTTCCAGCTCTGAGTTGAGTGCGCTGCCTGAACGCTTAATGAGAATCGCCTCAGAGTTCAATATGGCATCTCCGAATATTTCAAGACCTGCCTGCTTCAGGGTGTTGCCTGTGCTGACAACATCGGCGATCAAGTCGGCGACGCCGAGCCTGACGCTACTTTCTACCGCGCCATCTAGTCGCACAACCGATGCGGTGAGTGAATTCTTTCGTAAGAAATCTTCAACTAAGCCAGGGTAAGCGGTTGCAACTCTCTTACCCGAAATATCTGCAAGCTTCAGATTCTTACCAACAGGTGCGGCAAATCTAAATGTAGACTGACCAAAGTCAAGCGAAAGAATCTCCTCTGATGTTGCCCCAGAATCAATCAAAAGATCCCGACCGGTGATGCCCGCCTCTAACTCTCCCGTGCCAACGTAGATTGCGATATCGCGTGGTCGTAGGTAATAGAACTCAACGTTGTTCTCTGGGTCGATCAGAACTAAATCGCGAGAATCGCTTCTCTGACGGTAGCCAGCTTCCTTAAGAATTGAGATGGATGAGTCGGCTAGCGAACCCTTGTTAGGAACAGCTATTCGTAGCATTTTTCAACTCCTAGAGTAGAGAAAGAATTAGAGGTAACGATAAATATCTTCGGGCTTAAGTCCACGGGCGAGCATCAGAGTCTGTAAGTGATAGATCAACTGGCTAATCTCTTCCGCTAACGCCTCATCTGTTTCGTGCTCTGCCGCTAGCCAGACTTCACCAGCTTCTTCAAGAATCTTCTTACCTATCTGATGAACTCCCGAATCAAGAGCTGCCACAGTCGAGGATCCAGCCGGACGAGATGTAGCTTTCTCGGCTAACTCGCTCCACAGCTCATCAAAGTTCTTCACAGCGATAACTTTACTGTCCCATGGCACGCGCGCGGAGCATATTTACCATCTGCGCAGGATCACTCGATGAGAAGACCGCACTTCCTGCTACAAAGGTATCCGCTCCTGCCTCGCGGGCTATCTCAATCGTCTCGAGCGAAACTCCCCCATCTACTTGTAACCAAATATCTCGTGAACCAATCAATTTCTTTGTCTCTTGGACCTTTGCCATCATCTCCACCATGAACTTCTGACCTCCGAAGCCAGGTTCGACAGTCATTATCAAGATCATATCTACCTCGTTGAGGAAGTCGACATAATCAGATATCTGCGATGCTGGCTTAAGCGCCAAGGATGCTCTTGAACCATACGCCTTAATGTTTCGCAGCGTTTGGCGAATATCCCGGCAAGCCTCGGCATGAATAGTCACGCTGGCTGATCCTGCCTCTGCATAGGCAACTGCAATCTCGTCAACATCGGCAACCATAAGATGTGAATCCACAGGTAACGGGCTCTCTTTGATGATGGTGCTGGCAGCGTCTAAATCCCAGGTGAGATTTGGTACAAAATGGTTATCCATGATGTCCAAATGGAGAAGATCACTGACTTGTGCAATCTTTACAATCTCACTCTGTAGGTGTGATTTATCAGCGTTGAGAATGCTTGGAGTAATTCTGACCTCACCCAACATAGTTAAACCCTAATCCATCCTCTTGCGAAAGAGAGCGAGATACATGGAATCAGTATTGTGAACGCTCGCCCACAACGAGAGCGCGCCATCCCTTGTTGCGCCATGGAGGTTCTCTGGCAGATAAGAAGTAACGTCTACCTGCTCGAGCTCGGGATGCTTCTTGAGGAGCGCCTTCACTTGCGCGCTCGTCTCCGCATAATGTGGGCTGCAGGTGGCATAACCGAAGATGCCTCCTGGGTTCAAAACTGAGAGAGCGCCGTCTGCCAATTCCGATTGCAACTCAGTGAGCTCTCTTAAGTCTTGTAACGTGCGACGCCATCTGACCTCGGGTCTACGGCGTAGTGCACCTAGACCTGTGCATGGCGCATCAACCAGGACTGCATCAAAACTTTCTCCATGTTCGGCTACCTTACGTCCGTCGCCAACCCAGACTTGTGCGCCCTTTACAACTTTCTTAACCAGCGCCGCTCTTGCCTCTGAAACCTCATTCGCAATAAAAACGCGCCCTGACTCCCGTGCAATACTGGAGAGAAGCGCTGCCTTTCCACCGGGACCTGCGCACAAATCCAGGATGCGCTCTGAACCGTGAGCTGCGAGCGAAAAGATATGTGCAACCAATTGTGAGCCTTCATCTTGGACTCCCGCTAAGCGGTGACGAATCAAATCGATCGATGCTGGAGGTGAATCAACCTTTGCGCCATAGGGCGAGAAAGGAGTTGCGACGCCACCGAGTGCTATCAAATCTTCTTGTGTTGACAGTCCGGGCCATGAAACGAGCGTTGGCTGCGCTGGAGTGTTATTCGCAATCAATTCAGCTTCAACCTTGCCAATATTCTTCAATAAATCAAAGTAGGCCGAGACGATCCATTCTGGATGTGAGTGGATGATAGACAGTCTCGATATATCGTCAGTTATCTCTTGGGCTGGGGCTAACCAATAAGAGAGATCTTGCGCGCTTACCTTTCGCAGAATCGCGTTGACATAAGAAGCCTTAGATTCTCCGATCGCCTTTCTGGCAAGTTCCACAGTTGCAGAGACAGCGGCATGCGTTGCAACGCGCATCTCAAAGAGTTGGTGAACACCGAGGCGACAGATATCAACGATTCCTGCATCAAGTTCAGCGATAGGGCGATCAAAGACCTGTCCGAGGATGTAGTCATGGCGCCCTTGCATACGGATAGCTCCATAGAGCAATTCAGTCGCAAAACCTTTGTCCCGAGCATCGAGGGTTGAGGCCGCTAGCGCGCTTGGTAGTAAAAGGTTTGAGTATCCATCTCGATGATTGACCTCCGTCAAAACATCAAAGACCAAGACACGAACTGCATCCGGTTTAGGAGATTTGAAGGAGTCTCGCCTGGCCTTAACCAAAACGCTCACCTGTCGCAAGACGCACTCCATTAACCCAAGAGCTTGCCGCCATCGCAGCCTTTCCAGAAGGCTGAACTCCACCTATCTCAAGAGCGAGCGTTGCGGTCCCAACGAAGAGTTTCTTATCTTGAATCAATATCTGCCCAGGCTCTAGCTCTAACTCAGAAATTAAGGGTGAAAAGATTTTCACAGTAGAACTTCGAAAAATAGTCCAAGCACCGGGGTTGGAGGTAAAGGCGCGAATCTTCTGCGAGATTACTGGTGCACTTTGGCTCCAATCAACTTCTGCCTCTTCCTTAGAAATCTTAAAGGCCCTTGTTGCACCTTCAACGCTCTGAGTGCGAGGTCGAACTCCTTGATCTATAAGCTCCAGCGTTTCTGCGACGGCTTCAACGCCCAGTTCAGCAAGTTCGTTTAATAACTCATCGCTGGTGATATCTGCGTCCAACGCAAATCTTTTCTGAAGGTATATCGGACCTGTATCCATTCCCTCATCAAGGGCAAAGACAGTTACTCCTGATACCGAATCCCCCGCTTCAATCGCACGCTGTACGGGTGCGGCACCGCGCCATCGTGGAAGAAGCGAGAAGTGCAGATTGATTGAACCATGCGATGGTGCTGAGATAACTTTGAGAGGCAGAATGACGCCGTAACCAATGGTGAGAAGAAGATCTGCGCCTGCTAAAGCGCGTAACGTCTCTTCTTCACCTTCAGGTTTGTCGCAGTTGATCCCATTTCGCACAGCCCACTCTGAAACATCTGATTCGCGGGGCTTCTGTCCTCTACCCGCCGGTCTATCCGGTTGAGTAATAACAGAGATAAGTTCGTGTTCGCTCAGGCGGAGATATTCCAGCGTCGGTAGGGCTACCTTTGGAGTAGCCGCCACACATATACGCATCTAAAGCCCTTGCCCGAATGGCCCATGCGGTGAAACTTTTATTTGTGGTGTCGCACCAGAGCTTGCCACTAGCCCAAACCAGTCTGAATCGCGTATCTCCTTCATAGCCAACTTACGATCTGCATCGCTTAGGCGATCTATGAAGAGAATTCCATTGAGATGGTCGGTCTCATGTTGTAAGGCGCGCGCCAGTAGCTCGGTGCCTTCAACCGTGATTGGTTCTCCATGCATGTTGAACCCCTTGGCGACGGCTCTAAAGGCGCGAGGCGTTGGATAGACCAAATCAGGGAAACTCAAACAACCTTCATCACCCTCTTGAATCTCTTCGCTCAAATCAAGTGTTGGATTGATGAGATGTCCAAGAGCTTCATCGACATCCCAGACAAAAACGCGAAGCGGAACACCTATCTGCGGAGCTGCTAGCCCAGCACCTGGCGCATCCAACATCGTCTCAGTGAGATCCTGAACCAACTTTCGCAACTCTTTATCAAAGTCAACAACTTCAGAGGCAGGGGTTACCAATACCGGATCTCCAAAGTGGCGAATAGGTTGAACTGACATGTGAACAGTCTACCCAATCCCATTGCGAGAGCGTGCTATTGCGAAAGCGAGTAAGGATCAATCCGCAAAGAAGCTAAGGGCTTCTTTGAAATACTTCTCTTTCTCTGGAATTCATGGATAAGTAAGACCAGATCCTCTCCCTCTTCAATGGGAACTAGAAGTAGGAGCCGTGACTTTCCAGATGGTGCAGGCGATGGACCTAGTATTCGAGTTGATATCGGCAATCGACCTGCACTTTGAGCACTCTTTAATCCGCGCACAAGTGTTGGCGCTTCACTAGCCTCAATCTCCAACGAAAGCGCGCGAGTAAATGGCGGGAAGCCAACCTCGTCACGATCTCGCAACTCTCTCGAGGTGATGAGAGATGGCTTCCAAGCAGATAAGGCGCTCAGTACCGGATGGTTATGCGAAATAACCAGCAGAAGTTGCGAACCACTGGCCAGACTCCCAGCTGAGCTAAAGAGAATTCCCCGAGCGCGTTCTTGAGAACGAACATCTGCCTGAGAAAAAAGCCGCTCGCACTCCAGGACAACTACCGCGCTATATCCCTCTGGAGACTTCGGGATCGCACCAGGCGTAGCAATAACGATTCCATCGCTTGAAAGATACTTATCGAGAATCTTCTCGCCACTGGATTCGGTAACCGCGAACCCAGGAAAGGCTCGCCCTATCTCATGGGCGAAACGCTCAGATCCCCGACCCAAGAGAAGGAACTTCTGCGACTGGCACCATGTGCAGGACCAATCTGAATAACTTTTCTGGCAGATGGAACATTCGATCACGCGACCTGCGCCACGCTTCAAAACTCGGCCACCGCATTCACAGAGCGAAATATTTCTACATTGAGAACAAAGAATCGATTGTGAGTATCCCTTTCGGGGCGCAATGAAGAGAACCGGTCCCTTTTTGAGTGCACTTCTAATGGGAGAGAATATTCCTGCCGGAAGAAGTTCACCTGAAGTGGCTTGGTAACTCTTTACCGGCAACGATGCCTTTACAGGTTGATACGTCATCCAACCGGTTTCAATGAGTCTGGCGACTTCAGCGCTTGGTGAATAGCCCATGATTGTGAAGGAGATTGATCCCATCTGGCTGCGAAGCGCTGCTACATCGCGAGCGTTCCATCCAGGAGATCTCTGTTCATAGTAACTCTCTGAACTATCATCGACGAGAATGATTTCCGCTAAATCAGATAGTGGCGCGAAGACACTGCTTCGTGTGCCAAGAACAACCAAATCTCCTTGTTGC
This sequence comes from Streptomycetaceae bacterium, assembly GCA_027486075.1. Lineage (GTDB taxonomy): Bacteria > Actinomycetota > Actinomycetes > Nanopelagicales > Nanopelagicaceae > Planktophila. Next base: position 9,305 of record JAIXPU010000111.1, read on the forward strand.
AGAGTTTTGAGATAATTTCGATAACGATCTGATTTATCTAGGCTGGAATCAAGAACCGTCACATCCGGAAGAAATTCTTGCAGTCGCTCTATAGATCTCGAGTCAGGAAGTAGGACCAATAAGGAACCTGAACCTCTTCTCGCGGCTACGTACTCAGCAATTAGGCGATAGGAGTCTTGTGCCGGTGGAAATTGAAGATATTTGCGAGAGAGCTTGCCTGATGAAGATTTACCTTTCTTGCCCTCAAAAGGTTCTTTATCAACGGCGGCTGTGCGAGGAGGTATGGCAGACCTCAAAACATCATATGGGTGCGCTGCCCACCTTTTCGACACCGCTGCAATAAGCGCTAAAGACTCCGCTGATGCCACCGGAACAGGTGAGAGAACTTTGAGTATCTCTTTAACACCGCCTTGCGCCTTATCTGGTTTGCGAGAAAGAACGAGAGCTTCACACTCACGATTACCAAAGGGAACAACTATTCGAACGCCAACCTCAACAACCGAGCCAAACTTTGCAGGGATCGCGTAATCGAACTCACCATCTAGGTGATAAACACCAGAATCGACCCAGACCTTTGCGATTCCAACGCTCTCGGAAGGAAGCGGGCGGGAGCGGAAAACTTCAGCCTTCAGTTTTAGTGGCCGCGCAACCGCCACTGCTATTTACTCTTTCCTATTTAACAGCTGCTTGTAGCTCAGCTACGCGATTAGTTACTTCCCATGTGAAGTTAGGGAGCTCGCGTCCAAAGTGTCCATAGGCAGCTGTCTGTGAGTAAATAGGTCGCTTGAGGTTCAGGTCGCTTATAATCGCCGCAGGGCGTAGATCAAATACAGAAGTCACAGCGCTCTGAATCTTCTGAACAGGAACAGTTTCTGTTCCGAAGGTTTCAACAAATACTCCTACTGGCTGCGCTTTACCAATTGCGTAGGCCACCTGGACTTCGCAACGACGAGCAAGACCAGCGGCCACAACGTTCTTAGCGACCCAACG
>JAIXPU010000018.1 GCA_027486075.1 Streptomycetaceae bacterium
GAACCGCTATCGGGAGTTACGACTCCTCCAGCAAGGAGCGTTGCGCACCATTCCAACTCATTGCGTTGAGCGTTATCGGTAAGGTCGCCAGTAATCAGAACTGCATCGATAAATGAATGTGTCACAGGAGCTACATCAATCGCGTTGATGGTCTCAATCATGCTTTGCATGACATGCACAGTCAAGATTTCGTGTGCTCTATAAGTGCCAATTAATGAGCCTATAAGTGCGGCCGCAGGATGATGGGGGTCTGCGAAGCGATCTAAGTATTCAACCCGTGCTGGAGACTGTGAGTCACAGATGTGGGTATCTGAAATGTGAATCAGATTCAGGAGCGAAGATTTCACTTTACTTCTAGGAACAGGAAGGTTTGCGGGCTCTTTACTGAGTATCAAATGGCGCCATCCGTTTTGGCCTGACGAAATCTTTTGTAAGGAATGAGCAAAAGGAAAATCAATCATTGTGATGCAACCAGTATTTGCGGTCCATTAGCTTGAACAGAGACAGTCTGACCTGCAGGAAACTCCAGCGCGGCATGGGCAGATAAGTGAACCGAAATCTGAGTTCCTGAATCTAACTTTACGTGCACCAGAGATGTTGCACCCAAGAAGGATGAGCGAAGTACGGTGGCCCTGCCTCCCTGCGAGGTGCCACGACTTAAGGTCAACGCTTCGGGGCGTACCAACGCTAGATGTGAGTTACTGCTAGGTGATAACTGAGAACGGGGGGCAATATCAAAGGTCTCACCAAAGAGCGTGACCTTACTGCCACCAATTTGCACAGGAATTTCGTTCATAGCTCCAACAAAGCGCGCAACGATTGGGTTGGCGGGCAGATCATAAACAATTTGAGGTTTATCTATCTGCAAAAGTCGACCTTGATGCATAACACCCACTTGATCTGAGATGGTCATCGCTTCTTCTTGATCGTGGGTAACAAAGAGCGTCGTAATGCCAAACTCCAATTGGACTCTGCGAATCTCATCGCGAAGCTGGTTTCTGACCTGAGCATCTAAAGCGGAAAGTGGCTCATCAAGTAAGAGAACCTTTGGCCTAATGACAATCGCTCGAGCAAGAGCTACGCGTTGCTGCTGTCCCCCAGATAACTGAAATGGATACTTGTTCTGGTGTTCGCCCAAGCCGATAATCTCAAAAATATCATCAACTTTTTTCTTGATTTGATCAGCTGCCATCTTACGAGTGCGCAACCCAAACTCCACATTGGAGCGGGCGCTCATATTGGGAAAGAGGCTGTATGCCTGAAAGACCATCCCGATATCGCGCTGTGAAGCAGGAGTAGCTGACACATCTACAGAGTCAAACATGGTGCGACCTTTGTCTGGCTTGAGTAGACCCGCAAGAATTCGTAACGCCGTCGTCTTACCGCAGCCTGACGGCCCAAGTAGGCTGACTAGCGAGCCTTCGGGGATGGTCAATGAAAAATCATCTAATGCAACAGTCTTACCAAACTCCTTACGCATATTTACCATGGTGACGAGTGACATAGTTAGCTCCTTGCAACTTGCTTTGTAGGTTTGCTTAATAAGGTGATTGCGTTAAGTAAGAGCCATACGCCAACAAGGCTCAAGACTGAAAGTGCTACAGCTGTTGAGGCGCCTGACATCCCTGCCACTGCCAACACGGTTGGAAAGGTGTCCCATAGAAGCAACGATGCATAGGCGAACTCACCGAGCACCAAGGCAATGGTGAGAAATACTGCACTGTAGATTCCTGGTAAGACATTGGGAATCAACACTTTGCGCATAACGGTGATGAAATTTGCTCCCAGCGAGGTCGAGGCATCATAAAGAGTGCGGATATCTAGTGAAGCAAAAGCTGCATCTAGTGATCGATAACTAAATGGCAGTGCCAGAATGACGTAGGCAAAGATGAGTGCATATGGGGTTGCCTTGAGCTGGGTCGGCATGGAGTAGAGATAGCCAACTCCCTGCACGATGGGTGGAATGACCAGAGGAGTCAAAGTAAGAAATTCAATCCAGCCACGAGCGTGTGGAATGACGAGGTGTATGTAGGCAACAGTTGGAACGAGGAGCAACAGCGTCAGAATTACTGTGCCTGCTGCAATATTGAGCGTCAATAGAAGTGACTCCATGAGTTCTTCATTCTCTCCCGCTTTTCTGAGCGGTTCGATTGAAAAGCTTCCATCACTACTTTGAAAGGCAAAGATTGTCGATGCATAAATTGGTAGTGCAAAAAATCCTATACCGATGAAGATAACTAGATATTGTGCAGTGCTGCGAATAGTCTTCAAGCTCGCCACCTTGAGCTTCTTTTCTCTAGCAGCGCATAACCAATCGTCGAAAGTCCTACGCAGATCACCATACCTAGCCCTAAAGCCATTGCAGTATTGGCTCCATCGACTTGAACATTTGAAGCAATTAGCGATGCAATCTGCACGGGAACCAACGCAAGAGAACCGCTAGTCAGAGCCGCTGCAGTTGCATATGCTGCAAAAGAATTGGCGAAGAGTAAGAGAAATAGGGCTAGCAACTGGGGGGTCAAGATGGGTAACAAGACTTTTCGCCAATAGGTCAGCTGGGATGCGCCCAACGATTGGGCAGCTTCAGCCCATTCTTTCTTGATGTTTGAGACCACCGGCAAAAAAATCAAAACCATCAACGGAACTTGAAAGTAGAGATAGACGATGAGCAACCCCGTGAAAGAGTAAATTGTCCAGCCGCCGCCGTAAAGATTGATTCCTGCTCCCTTAAGCCAACCAGTGAGCGTCCCGTACGTTCCTAAAACTGCAATAAACATAAAGGCGAGGGGAACGCCTCCAGTGTTAGCAAGAACGCCGGAGGCGGTAGAAACTGCCTGCTGGAGAAATTTCAAATTTGAGTGTACTAGCGCAAAGGCAAAGAAAAATCCAAAGATGAGTGAGAGTGTGGCTGATAAAGCGGAAAGTTCAAAACTTAAGATAAAGGCATCTCGATAAATACCAGAGGTGATTGTCGTGAAATTATTGAGTGTAAATTCATTCTGCGAATTTAAGAATGAGAATCTAACGATGGTCACAAGTGGCAGACCTAAGAACAGGGCCATGTACAGAAGTAGCGGCGCGATACCGAGGTACCTGGCTTTACCGATCACGGAACTCCCTTTTTAATGAGTCAAGGTGGCGAAGTTAGGAAGGAGCTTCGCCACCTTGAATCAGTTACTTATCGTTAGAGCTTTGGCCAAGCAGGGGTGAGAGTGGCCTTTGCTAACAACTGCTGTTGCAGTGAAGGAAAGACTGGCTTTGCGGCTTTTGGAGTTGCAGGCAAGGTTGCATATGCAGCCTTGTTCTGCTTTCCAGCCTTGACCATCGCATCCAAACGGATTGGACGGGCGCCTCCTTGTAGCCAGAGGTTCTGACCTTCATCGCTGTAAAGAAATTCTTGCCACAAGCGAGCTGCTGCTGGGTGTGGAGAATTCTTAACAACTGCTTGAGCGTAGAAGCCACCAAGAAGAGCGTCGGATGGAACTACAACTTTCCAGTCGACCTTTCCTGACTGACCCTTGTACTTACCGTGTAGATAATCCCAGTCAAGCAAGATTGGTGTTTGACCTGCTTCTACCGTTGCAGGAGTTGCAGCAACCGGCACAAAGTTGCCCGATTCCTTCAGCTTCTTCCAGTAATCAAGGCCGTATTGGATGTTGTTTGCTCCCTTAACTCCCTTACCAGCTGCGACAGATGTTGCGAGAACTGAGAGGAAAGCTGAGTTTGATGAAGTTGGATCTCCATTGAGCGCAACTTGATTCTTGTAGATTGGGTTAAGTAGGTCGGCAAAGGATGTTGGAGGGGTTGTTACCAAGTTTGCGTCATACCCAATTCCAATATACCCGCCGTAATCTGAGAACCAGAGACCATTTGGATCCTTAGCAGTTGCTGGAATGTCATTCCATGTCGCAACCTTGTATGGAGCCCATAGGCCTTCTTGTGCTCCTTGTACTGCGAATTGAAGTCCAACGTCGACGACGTCTGGCATACGGTCTTGTCCCTTAAGAGTACGTACCGCTACAAGCTCCTCAGCAGAACTTGCTTCAGGGTCATAAGAGTTCACCTTGATTTTGTACTTGGCTTCAAA
>JAIXPU010000047.1 GCA_027486075.1 Streptomycetaceae bacterium
GAAGCGATGAAGATGCCAACTGAATATCGCTTGCAACAGGTGCAAAAAGCTATGTGGGCAGGCGCATCCATCGAAGATGTCTATTCATCTACAAAGATTGATCGTTGGTTCCTGAAGCAGCTCGAGATGATCAACGATCAGGCGCGTGATATTCGAGATGCAGTTGAACTCGACCCTGCAACGCTGAAGATAGCGAAGGAGCACGGCTTCTCTGATCAACAGATTGCCACCTTACGCTCGAGCAGCGAAGAAGATGTTCGCAAATTGAGGCATCACCTTGCAATTAGACCGGTCTACAAGACTGTAGATACCTGTGCTGCCGAATTTGAAGCATTCACCCCTTATCACTACTCAAGTTATGAGGAAGAGAGCGAGGTTCGTAGTCGCACAAAGCCTGCCGTGATTATTCTTGGTAGCGGACCAAATCGCATTGGACAGGGAATTGAATTTGATTACTCATGCGTCCATGCTTCGTTCACATTGCGAGCCGCAGGGTTCGAAACAATCATGATTAACTGCAACCCCGAGACTGTCTCAACTGACTATGACACCAGCGATCGCCTCTATTTTGAACCGCTCACATTGGAAGATGTACTCGAAGTTGTTCACGCGGAAACTCAAGCTGGGCCAGTTCTTGGAGTCATCACTCAATTAGGCGGACAGACACCTCTAGGGCTCGCTGCCGGGCTGAAGGCAGCCGGTGTCACGATTCTTGGAACAAGCCCTGATGCAATCAATCTTGCCGAAGAGCGAGGTGCTTTCGGTCGAGTCCTCGCAGAACAAGGGTTGACGGCACCAGAGTTTGGAATGGCCTCCTCTCAACTAGAAGCGCTAGAGATAGCTTCTCGAATTGGATATCCAGTATTGGTGCGTCCTAGCTTTGTCCTGGGTGGTCGCGGAATGGAGATCGTCTATGACGACGCCGCGCTCTCTGGATTCATCTCGCGCGCAACTGACATCACACCTGATCATCCAGTTCTGGTCGATCGATTCTTAGATAGCGCGATTGAGCTAGATGTTGATGCGCTCTATGACGGTCGTGAACTATTCCTTGGCGGGATCATGGAGCATATTGAAGAGGCAGGTATTCACTCTGGTGATAGTGCCTGCGTCTTGCCTGCGATGACAATTAGTGAAGCACAGCGAGAAAAGATTCGCGAAGCAACTCTCAAGATTGCACAAGGTGTTGGAGTTTTGGGCCTCATAAATATTCAGTTTGCCATGGCCGATTCAGTCCTTTATGTGCTTGAAGCCAATCCGCGCGCTTCACGAACTGTTCCTTTTGTTAGTAAGGCAACTGGCGTTCCACTAGCAAAGGCCGCTGCCCGGATCGCACTTGGAAGTTCAATCGCTTCTCTGCGCGAAGAAGGACTACTACCTGCGCAAGGCGATGCCATTGCTAAGGGCATCAGCGTGAAAGAAGCAGTTCTTCCTTGGAATCGTTTCCGTCGCGTTGATGGTCGAGGAGTGGATGCGGTCCTAGGTCCTGAGATGAGATCAACTGGTGAAGTTATGGGCATCGCGCCTTCATTTGGGGCAGCGTATGCAAAGTCGCAGATCAGCTCCTTTGGACCCTTACCTAAATCAGGGACAGTATTTATCTCACTTGCAGATAAAGATAAAGCCTCAGGGATCGCACCGGCTAAAGGTTTGGCTCAATTGGGCTTTCATCTCATTGCAACGGATGGAACATCTGCCTTCTTGCGTGAGCAAGGAATAGAGACTGTCCCGGTTCGCAAGAACTCACAAGGCACAGGACCTATGGGTGAGAAAACTATTGTTGAAATGCTTAATGCAGGCGATATTAACCTTGTGATTAACACACCAGTCGGACGCGGTACTCGCGCTGATGGGTGGGCTATTCGTACTGCTTCAGTTCAGAGATCGATTCCCATCATCACAACTACTGCGGGCTTTAGCGCTGCTGTCGAGGGAATCAAATCACTGCAAGCGAACGAGTTATCTGTCGCACCAATCCAAGAGTGGCTCGCTCGCTAATGGCGACAATCAATAAGAACGCGGTGCAACAGCTAGTCACTGTTGTCTCCAACAAACGCGTTGGCGCGTACCACCAGATTCTTCTTAATGTCGGCGATATCGTAAAGAGCTGTCGACCAGGCAACTTTGTTGCTATCTCGGTTGGCGGGGATACCTCAAAGATGATTCTCCGTCGCGCATTTGCGATTTCTCGTACCTCTGACAATTCGCAATACGGTGGAACAATGGAGCTCATCGTTGCTCCTCATGGAGCCGGTAGCAGATGGCTATGTTCTCAAAGTGAAGGCAGTGAGTTAGATATCGTGGCTCCGTTGGGAACAGCTTTTGGAATCCCGACGTCGCCGATAAATGCTCTGCTGATTGGGGGAGGGTATGGATCTGCTCCTCTCTTCGGTCTGGCAGATTTACTTAAATCTCGCGGATGCAAGGTTGATATGTTGCTCGGTGCAAGCGTCGGATCAAAGATTTACGCACCGATGGAAGGCAAGAGATCAGTAAATTCTCTTAAGATTTACACAGAAGATGGCTCTATGGGAGAGACTGGTCGAGTCACGCAATCCCTTCTTGAAATTATTGAAAACCGAAGTATTGATGTCATTTACTCGTGTGGCCCTATGGGAATGCTGCAAGCGATCACCGAGCTTGTTTCATCGACCGATGTCATCCACCAATGCGCAGTTGAAGAATCAATGGCATGTGGCATCGGAATCTGCATGACCTGTGTTCTACC
>JAIXPU010000104.1 GCA_027486075.1 Streptomycetaceae bacterium
CTCGAGATGCGCGGCTCAATTGTTAAGAATCTAGCCAATTAGGGCAGACTTAGCCCATGTCGATTCGCCATTACAACCCTCGCCGTAGGCGTCGTGGTGGCATTTCACCAAAAGCCAGAAATTTCCTGGGAGCGCTGGTTCTCTTCTTTATTTTTCTGCAGATTTCGTATCCGCTCATCGAAGGTGAGACGCTGCGAATTGTTACCATCACAACCGTTCTAGTCGGCGCACTAGTGGCAGTTGTCCACGGACACCTCTCTTATGGATTCAAATACTCATCACGTTATCTACCGATTGCTTTTGCATTTGGTTTAGGAATTGAAGTTCTAGGCGTACACACCGGCTGGCCATTTGGCGTGTACGAATATGACGCATCTCTTGGCGTGCAGCTATTTGGAGTTCCACTTGTCGTGCCCTTTGCCTGGGTCATGATGGTTCACCCATGTCTATGTGCTGCGCGACGAATTGCAGGCAAGTGGGTCTTTCTCTATGGCGGCGCACTCTTAATGGCATGGGATCTTTTCCTTGACCCGCTGATGGTTGGAGCCGGTCGTTGGACTTGGGAGGTCACCGGTGCACGTGCGCCGTTTACGCCAGATATTCCAATGTCTAATCCATTTGGCTGGTTACTCGCAGGCATCACTATTTCTGGGATTCTCAATAAGGTACTTCCGCATGAACGACGCAAAGAGGGTGCATCACTTCGCGCTGTAGATGCTGTTCTTCTCTGGACTCTCTTCGGTGGATTTGTTGGAAATCTCTTCTTCTTTGATCGCCCTGGGTTGGCTTTCTTTGCGACTGCCGTCATGGGCGCCTTACTTACTCCATACTTTTTCTCAAGCTGGCTGGGTAGCAAAGAATAATTAATGTCATTTATTGCTATCATTTTGGTATTCCTCACCTTATCAATTTCAGTTCTTAATTTCATCACTATCCGCAAACCTGAAAATGACGATCTCGTGAGTGATTCAGTCACGGTAATTGTGCCCATGCGCAATGAATCAGAAAATGTTGCAGAGTGCATTTCGGCTCTGGCAAGTCAAAGTGGCGTTGCCGAACTCAAGGTAATTCTTGTCAACGATTCTTCTACCGACGATACCCAATCACTGATTCAGCGAGCGATTGCTGGTGATTCACGCTTCACAGTTATTGATTCCCCCGAACTACGTACAGGTTGGCTGGGCAAGGTTTCAGCTCTGCAGGCCGGTTACGAAGCTGCCGACTCTGAATTCATAGTCACCATCGATGCCGATGTGCGCTTGAAGCCAAAAGCTTTGGCGCGTGCGGTTAATCAACTCAAGGACTTGAAGTTAGATTTCGTCTCGCCGTATCCCCAGCAAGTGGCCACCACCTTTGCAGAGAAGTTGATTCAGCCGCTTTTACATTGGTCTTGGATGAGCACTGTTGTGCTTCGCCTTGCTGAGAAGTACCCAGTTCGCTCAACTGCAATTGCCAATGGGCAATTCCTTGTGGTGCGCAAAGAGGCTCTCGACATCATTGAAGGCTTCTCCTCCGTCTCAGACAAAATCCTTGATGATATTGAAATTGCTCGCTCGCTTATTTCACAGGGCTTTAAGGGAATTGTTACCGAGGGATCTGCTATCGCCAAGACGCGGATGTACTCATCATTTACTGAGCTACGTAGTGGGTATGGAAAATCACTCTGGAAAGCCTTTGGTGGTCGTCTTGGTTCCCTTGTAGCAATTTTCTTCATCTTTGCAGTTGGAATCTTTCCTTTCATACTCTTTCTTAATGGTTATCTGATTGGTTTTATTCTCTTTCTCCTCTCAGTCTTAACACGTGAACTCAGCGCGCTGCGTTCACGCAGTAATCCGATCTACGCCTTCTTGCATCCACTCTCATCCGCGCTCTTGATCTATCTCATCATTTACTCCTGGAGCAAGCGTGGAAAGATTCAGTGGAAGGGTCGCACTGTATGACCGGCCACGTAGGAAGAGTTTCAAAGCCCGAAGAAATTGCAGTTATCGGCGCGGGAATCGGTGGTCTCTGCACTGCAGCGCGCTTAGCTAAAGCGGGCCATCGCGTCACCATCTTTGAGGCATCCGATCGCACCGGTGGAAAGTGCCGCACAGAATGGGTCGGTCGCTATGCCTTTGATACCGGACCTTCGCTCCTTACTCTTCCTGCTGTCTACCGTGATTTCTTTCAACGTACTGGCGAAGTTATGGGTCGAGTTTTGGAACTTGAAGAAGTAAACCCTTCTTTTGATTACCGATTCCACGATGGCAAATCAGTCCAGTTTGCTAACTTGTCACGCAAGAAGACGCTAGAGGCAATCACTCAATCACTAGGTGATGCCAGCACAGCTGAATGGGAGCGCGTGATGCTGCGCGCTGAGGCGATGTGGGATGTTTCGCGCGAACCTTTCGTCGAATCTGAACTCAAATCACCACTCTCTTTACTTAAGCGCCCTCGTGTTTTGCGCGACTTAGCCACCATCGCGCCATGGAAATCTCTACGTGGTCTCAAGATTGCAAGTCCCCACCTTTCCAAGATCATGGACCGCTACGCCACATATAGTGGATCAGATCCACGCTCTGCTCCTGCAGTGCTATCGACAATCGCCTTTGTGGAAGAGGCATTTGGCGCCTGGCACATTAAGGGTGGAATCGGAACGCTCTCTGAAAAGATTACGCAACGCTGTGAAAAATTGGGCGTTGCGATCAACCTCAACACTTTTGTTACTGAGATTACCCATCAAGGCAATAAGGTCACAGGTCTTATCGCTAATGGTGAACATCGCTCATTTGATCGCATCGTCGCTAACACCGATGCTCAGTTCCTCTATGAAAAGTTGCTACCTGGCAACCGCACCGCCAAGAAGGTAGCAAAGATACTTGCCAAATCAGAGCCATCGCTTGCTGGTTTCTCGCTGCTCTTGGGGCTTAAGCCAAGTACCGCACCGGCGTTGTCACATCACACAATTTTATTTCCGGAAGATTATGACGCTGAGTTTGAATCAATTTTCACCACAAAGACTCCGGTAGAGAGGCCAACCATCTACATCTGCGCGCCTCATGATCCGCTCATGGTCAAAGATGAGGGCCACGAATCGTGGTTCGTCCTTGTCAACGCACCGCGTCATAGCAAGAGTGGTGATGGATTTGATTGGAGCGATGCCGAATTCGTTCGCCGCTACGCCAATAGCATTATTGATCAGATTGAATCGCGCGGAGTACCCATCCGTGAACGCTTAGAGGTCCTGGAAATTCGCACTCCACTTGATCTACAGAATTCAGTCCATGCACCTGGCGGTTCAATCTACGGAACTTCTAGCAATGGAGCGCGTTCTGCCTTTGCTCGCGCAAAGAATCGTTCGCCAATTAAGGGGCTATATCTCGTAGGTGGGTCTGCACATCCAGGTGGCGGGCTACCGCTTGTGGGCTTAAGCGCAGAGATTGTGGCTAACGCAATTTTAGAGAGATAACGCGCATCACTTGGAAGAAACTAAAGACCAGTAGCGCAAGAAATGCATAAGAAATCACAAGTAAGCCCGGAATATCAAAGATATAGAAAATCAAAGCAAAGGCCATAAATATTGCGCGCACTGGCCTTTCCGTAATAGTCACAACCCCAACTTCGTGATGACCAAGAGATGCCATACGCGCACGCGCATACTCTTGTGTGGAGGCAACCATCCACATGGTGATAGCTAGCCATGCTGGAATTCCCAAACGCCAACCCATGTAGAGCCAGCATGCCTCTGAGATGCGATCTGCAACTGAATCAAGGAGCGCGCCCCACTGACTATCTCGTTCTTGCACAATCGCGACGCTGCCATCGATACCATCGAAGAAGAGTGAAACAACAAGCAGTAATAGGGCAATTGCTGCATAGGTGGATAGCGCCATGGCGATGGCAGTAAGTAAACCTAAAAGTGTGAGCAGATTGGGTGTGATGCGAAGTGCGGTGCAGACTCGCGCTGCTTGATATGAAAACGAGAGCCAGCCGCCGACCACGCCTTCAATATCTGCTCCCCCATGGAGCTTGCTCCATCTTTCCTTAAATTCTGTTTCGGTGAGCGCCATCTGCTTAACGTAAATCCTTAATCTGAGAGTAAATCTCGCGCGTAGCAGTTGAAGTATTCATTGTGTAGAAGTGAAGTCCAGGAGCACCTGCCTCAAGTAACTCTTGGCAGAGTTTGGTGGCGATATCAACGCCGAGCTTACGAACATCTTCAGGGTTATCTTCTAGTTGGGCGAAAGCCTCAGAGATACTTGCCGGAATCGGAGTGCCACTGAGCTCTGCCATTCGATTAAGTTGCTTCACATTAGTCACCGGCAAAATTCCAGGAATGATAGGAAGTGATGAACCTTTAGCCGCTAACTTATCCACTAAAGATTTCCATTTATCAACTTCAAAGAAAAATTGCGTTGTTGCAAAAGTGGCACCGCGACGCTCTTTCTCAATGAGCACATCGATATCGTGAGAAAAATCCCCGTTAGAAGCTGGATGACCATCTGGGAATGCAGCGACTCCGATAGTAAAGCCACCAAATTCAGCAGCGAGCGTGACGAGTTCATCTGCATGACTTAAACCGTTGGGTGTTGGAGTCCATGGTGCGCGCGGACCTCCAGTTGGATCTCCACGAAGCGCCAAGATACTTTTAATGCCAGCGTCACGATACTTTCCAAGAATCTCAATTAATTCATCGCGAGTAGATCCAACGCATGTCAGGTGGGCGACCGTTGGGATATGTGTGCGAGCGGTAATTTCAGAGGTAATGCGAATTGTGCGATCGCGGGTCGAGCCGCCTGCACCATAGGTCACAGAGATGAAATCTGGGGCGATGGATTCAAGCTGTGACATCGCAGCCCACAAACGTTCTTCACCCTCGACATCTTTAGGAGGAAAGAACTCAAATGAGTAGGTCATCTGATTCTTTATACTGCGCATCATCACTGCGTCAGGGTACCTTTTCTCCGTGGATAAAGAGCTCTTGAGCAGCGCAACTGCGGTGCGCGATGCGGTGAAAGAGGAGCTGACCCTTTATCTGGCGCAACAACGCGACTACCTCACCGGCATTGCATCTGAAATGACTCCAGTCTGTGATGCTCTTGAAGATTACTTACTTGAAGGCGGCAAACGCCTTCGCCCACTCTTTGCATATGCTGGATTTATGGCAGCAGGATCTGTGCCAAGTAAGGCCGAGATTCGCGCAATGGCTAGCCTTGAACTATTGCAGGCATGTGCGCTGATTCATGACGATCTTATGGATGGTTCAGATACCCGCCGCGGCAAACCTGCTATCCATCGCCACTTTGAAAATTTACATCGTCAAGGTTCGATGGCAGGGCTCGCTGAGCAATTTGGTGAAGCTGCTGCTGTCCTCTTAGGTGATCTTGCGTTGGTCTGGTCAGATCACATGCTGCACAACTCTGGCTTGTCACATGATGCGCTCACTGCAGCGCTACGTATTCATGATGAGATGCGCATCGAACTCATGGCTGGGCAGTATCTCGATGTCCGTGAAGCCGGAGAGCGCGAACATAGCGTTGAACGTTCGCTCCGCATCGCTCGATACAAATCTGGTAAATACACCATTGAGCGTCCGCTCCATCTTGGCGCCGTCATGGCGCGCCCAACTGCGTCAGAACACTCAGAACTTCTCAACGTCCTTTCGGCTTACGGCCTTCCGCTCGGTGAAGCTTTTCAATTGCGCGATGATCTACTCGGAATTTTTGGAGACCCGAAAGAGACAGGCAAGCCAGCTGGCGATGATCTGCGCGAGGGAAAGCGCACCGTATTGATGGCGATGACCCTTGAGAAAGCTCAAGGTGCAGTTCGTGCAGAATTGGTCAATAATTTGGGCAACCCAGATCTATCCAGTGAAAAAATAGAATCTCTCCGCACGCTGATTGTCGAAACAGGTGCTGTGGCAGATGTAGAAAAGCTTATTGATCGTCTCGGCGAAGAATCTTCCGCAGCGGCTAATAGCTCGGCAATACATGCAGATGCACGTCCATTTCTCTTAGCTCTCGCTGAGACCGCAATCCGTAGGAGTCACTAATGGTCAGAAGAGTAAAAGGCCCAACAGATCATGTCGTGGTTGTAGGTGCAGGTCTTGGTGGACTCAGCGCCGCACTCCGTTTGGCAGGTGCTGGTCGCAAGGTCACTGTTGTAGAACGTGAATCAGTACCTGGTGGTCGCAATGGACTTCTTAATAAAGATGGCTACGCCTTTGATACTGGCCCATCTGTATTGACTATGCCATCGCTCATTCAAGATGCCTTTAGCTGCGTAGGTGAAGATTTGAAAGATTGGCTCGAACTGATGCCGCTTTCTCCTCTCTATCGCGCCTTCTATGCCGATGGATCGCAGATTGATGTCCATGCCAATACAGCGCAGATGGAAGAAGAGATTCGCACACAAGTTTCTGCTGAAGAAGCGTTGGGTTATCGCAAATATGTAGATTTTGTTACCAAGCTCTATAAGTACGAGATGAATGACTTTATTGATAAGAATATCGATTCACCACTTAATTTACTTACACCAAACCTAGCTCGACTCATTGCGCTAGGTGGGTTTAGACATTTGCAGCCAAAGGTGAATCAGTACCTCAAGGATCCTCGTTTGCAGAAGGTCTACTCATTCCAAGCGATGTATGCGGGTGTAAGCCCACAACAAGCGCTAGCAATTTATGCAGTCATCGCCTACATGGATTCAGTCAATGGCGTCTTCTTCCCTAAGGGTGGAATGCATGCAGTTCCTCGAGCGCTAGCAGCTGCAGCGCAGAAGCATGGCGTTGAATTTAAGTACAACACCACTGTGACTGGTCTTGAGAAAGAGAATGGCCGTGTCAAAGCAGTTTTGACCAATACCGGTGAACGTATCGGCTGTGATGTTGTTGTCATGAATCCAGATCTGCCAGTTGTATGGCGTGATCTGCTCGGTAAGACTCCACTTAACATCAAGCGCCTGAACTACTCACCGTCATGCGCCACACTTCTTGTGGGCTCGTCTAAAAAGTATGACCATATCGCCCACCACAACATTCACTTTGGTGAATCGTGGGATGGCGTCTTTGATGAACTCATCAATAAGAAGGTCTTGATGACAGATCCATCAGTTCTTGTCACTGTTCCAACTCATGATGATCCAACGCTCGCACCGGCTGGAAAGCAGTCTTATTACATCCTCTACCCAACCCCTAACTTGGATGCAGATATCGATTGGACCAAGCAGGCAAAGCCATATCGCGATCAGATGATTAAGACTCTCGAAGATCGCGGTTACACCGGATTTGAGGATGCGATTGAGACTGAAGTCTTAACGACTCCCCTAGATTGGCAGGCACAAGGTATGGAGCGCGGTGCACCATTTGCTAGCGCACATACCTTCTTCCAGACAGGTCCATTTAGACCGCGCAACATGGCAGCTGGCTTTGAAAATGTTGTCTTTGCTGGCAGTGGAACACAACCTGGCGTTGGAGTTCCTATGGTTCTGATTTCAGGTCGTCTTGCTGCCGAACGAATTGTGGGTCCGGTTAAGTAGATGGATGCAGCGCTCAGAGCTTCTTATGAAGAATGTAAGCGGCTTAACTCGCTACATGGAAAGACGTACTACTTAGCAACGCTCTTGCTGCCTGCTGAAAAGCGCCCCTATGTTCATGCGCTCTATGGCTTTGCACGGTATGCCGATGAGATTGTCGATGATTTAGCATCAACTTTATCGCCGCAAGAGAAGGCTGATGCTTTACGTTCTTGGAGCAGCGGAGTTTTAGCAGACCTCAAGGCTGGAACAAGCAGCGACCACATCGGTCGCGCTTTAGTCGATACCGCTCGTAAGTTCGATATTCCCCACCAACATTTTGTTGATTTCTTACACAGCATGGAGATGGATCTGACCGTTACTGAGTATCAGAGCTATGAAGACCTGCTGGAATATGTCTATGGCTCTGCAGCAGTGATCGGACTTGAGATGGTTCCAATCCTGGGTTACTCAGATAAACGCGCATATGAAGCAGCAAAGAAACTTGGAATTGCCTTTCAACTAGCTAACTTTATTCGTGATGTGGGTGAAGATCTTGATCGCGGTCGCGTCTATTTGCCGCTAGACGAACTAGCCAAATTTGGCGTGGATCGAGCAGCCTTGGAGCGCCGCACTTTAACTCCAGAGATAATCGCTGCCCTCAAGTTTCAAATTGCTCGAGTGCGACAACTACAAGTCGAGGCGGAGATTGGAATTAACTATCTCGATAAAGTCTCTCGTCCCTGCATCCGCGCAGCGAGTGAGTTGTATTGCGGAATCGTTGATGAAGTCGAAGCGATTGGGTATGACATCTTCAATAAACGCGCCAAAACTTCAACTGCCCGCAGGGCGCGAGTTGCAGGTAAGGCCTACTTGCAAGCAATTTCTGCACGTATTCGCTAAAGTCTCTTCCAACGGGAGCCAATTTGGCTGAGAGGACTTCAACCCTGAAGTCGACCGTCTGACTGGTCCGGTAATGCGGATCTAGAAATGAGGTTATAAGTGTTTTCAACTTTCTTTACCGCATGGGGCTATGAAGTCTCTTATCTTGAATTTGTCGCATCTCTTGTTTCATTCATCGGCGTCGGGCTAGGAATTACTGGAAAGCGAATTACCTGGCCTTGGTGGGCGCTCGGTAGCGTTCTTTACGGAATTTTTTTCTTGCAATATGAACTCTATGCAAGCGCTGCACTCCAATTAGTTTTCATCGCTGCTGCAGTTGTTGGTTGGTTTGGTTGGGAGCCAACAGGTGCAAAACCTGGACCACTCAAGAACAAGTACCGCATCTACGTCATCGCTGCCATTGTTCTAGCCACCCTAGCGCTGGGGCCCGTGCTTAAATCAATCGGCGCTGCCTCAACCTACGTTGATGCAATTCTCTTCTTCGGCAGTCTCTCTGCGCAGATATTGATGGTCTACGAGAAGTACGACAGCTGGCCAATCTGGTTAGCTGTCAATATTGGTTACGTTGCGCTGTATTCATCTCAGGAGCTTCTCTTCACAACGCTTCTTTATGTCGCATTTACAGTAATGGCAGCTCTGGGATGGAAGAGTTGGTATGGATCTCATAAGCGCTCTCTTAGATCTCTGTAAAGGGAGCGAGCGGCCCATCATCGCAATTGATGGGCCTGCTGGCGCTGGCAAGACAACGCTTGCATCCAATATTCACCTAGCGCTCTATCCAAATTTCACCTCGACCATTATTCATATGGATGATCTCTATAACGGCTGGGATAAAGCTCTCTCTAGCGAGTTAACTGAAATACTCGGCTATATCGCTAAGGCACATCGCCAAAGTCAGCCGATTTCGCTCTCTAAATTCAATTGGGCTGATTCAACTTTCTCTCCGGCTGAAGATATTGACGATGCACAATTGATAATTCTTGAAGGAGTCGGTAGCGGTCAGAGCGCGATTCGAGAATATCTATCAGCTCTGATTTGGATTGATATCGACGAAAGTAAAGGGCTATCAAGGGTTCTAGAGCGAGATGGTGAAGGAATCAGAAACCAGATGCAGAAATGGCTCATGACACAGGAGCAACACTTTGCCTTAGAAAAGACTGAGAACGCTGCGGATTTCGTACTGACTACATAGAATTCGGTATATGTCTGACCTGACTGGCGAACTTATTGATGGGCGTTACCAGCTCATCCGCCAGATGGCCACCGGTGGCATGGCCAGCATCTATGAGGCTATCGATACACGCTTAGATCGAAAAGTTGCTGTAAAGATTATGCACTCTCATCTTGCCCAAGATGAACAATTTGTCGAACGCTTTATCCGCGAAGCAAAAGCGGCTGCGGCGTTATCGCACCCAAATATCGTTGCAGTGCAAGACCAAGGTTGGAATCAAAATGGAACGCCCGCCATTTTCTTGGTCATGGAGATGATTGAGGGCCATACCTTGCGTGAATACCTCAACGAACAAGGTCGGCTTTCTGTGCAAGATGGCATCAAATTCCTTCTTCCAGTTCTGAGCGCTCTCTCAGCCGCACATAAAGTTGGAATTATTCATCGCGATATCAAGCCAGAAAACATTTTGATTTCCAAAGAAGGGCGCATCAAGATTGCAGACTTTGGGCTAGCTAAGGGTCCTCTACTGGGCGGCACAATGACTGCAGAATCAAGCGTCATTTTGGGATCGGTTTCATACCTATCCCCTGAGCAAGTTCAGCGAGGGGTTGCTGATTCTCGAAGCGATGTCTATTCGATTGGAATCACTGCCTTTGAAATCTTTACCGGTAAGAAGCCTTTTGAAGGTGCAGAGCCAATTCAAATTGCCTATATGCATGTCAATAATCGAGTACCGAAGATCAGCACTCTTGTTTCGGGTATCCCTGATGAACTTGATGAGTTGATTTTTGCGGCAACCAGCGCCAACCCAGATGAGCGCCCTCGTGATGCCACCATCTTCAACGAGAAGTTAACTCAGATAAGCCAGCTCCTAAATCCTAAAGAGAATCAGTTGAGCTTAGAACTTGATATTCCTATCGAGCCGATGCGACCAAAGAAGGCGCCTAAATCTCTTCGCAAGAAAATTCGCGAAATTACTGAAGCAATTCCCGTTCCTTCTCCTCGCGAAACAACAGCAGAGGTTGTAAAGCGAAAGAAAGCGAGCAAGCGCGTACGTCGCAATCGCAAAGTTGCGCTCTTGATGGCAGTAGCAGTTGGAATTACAGGTTGGTATGTACTCATCGGCCCTGGCTCTCGCGTAGTTGTTCCTTCCACGGTAGGTGCAACTGAGAGCGAAGTGACAGCATCCTTTGGTCCTATTGGCCTGACTTCTCTCGTCACCGAACGCCAATTTAGTGAAGATATTCCGGAAGGTCGCGTTATCCGATCGATCCCAGAAGCAGGTGGACGCATTGATCAAGGTGGCGCCGTAAAGTTGATTGTATCCAAGGGGCCAGAACGCTTTGTTATTCCACTGGTCAGAGGCCTTACCCCTGGAGTTGCACGGCGCGTGCTTGTTGCTCTTCCACTTGCCCTTCAGCCAAATTCAGAAGAGTTCAGCACAACAATTCCTAAGGGTTATGTCATTGACTCTAATCCGCCATCTGGTGAGAAGGTGAAGCGAAATGCTCTGATTGTTCTGCGCATCTCTAAGGGCATTGAACAAATCGCGCTTGCTTCATATATCGGCAAGAGCTCTGATCAAGCGCTCAATGAACTGCAAGAAGCGGGCCTTGCAGTGGATTCAACCTATGCATTTAGCGAAACTCTTCTTCCTGGTGAAGTAATTTCACAGATCCCTGCGGGTGGAGCTACGGCAAATAAAGGCTCCAAGGTTGCCCTCGTTATCTCCAAGGGCACTCAATATGCATACATTCCAAATATCTTCTCTATTGAAGAAGTAAAGGCCGTGCAGGCTTTGAAGGATCTTGATCTCAAGGTAGTTGTAAAGAAGATTGGAAAGAAGACCATCAAGAAGGTGACAAATATTTCACCGAAGGTAGGAACCAAGGTAAAGCGTGGCAGTACTGTGACCATCACAGTAGGCTAGGCAGATGCCAGCAACCAAGAAACCTCGAATCGGCGCGCATACTCCAACTTCCGGTGGGATGGCCAAACGCTCTATTGCTTATGCTGAAACGATTGGCGCTGAAGCGATACAAGTATTTACATCTAATCCTCGTGGGTGGGCGATGCCTGAAACAAACCACGAGGCAGATGCGCTCTTTCGCGAGAAGACAGCTGAACTAGATATCGAAACCTATGTGCATGCACCGTTCCTCATCAATCTTGGATCGCCTACCGAAGATACTTACAAAAACTCTCTTGCATCTACTGCTTATTCACTTAAGCGCGGACAAGAAATTGGCGCTCTCGGAGTAGTTGTCCATACAGGATCTGCTGTAAAAGAAGATAACGTCGAAAATGCATGGAAGCAGATTAAAAAAGGCGTCATGCCCATCCTTGAGGCGCTCGATGATGATGCTCCGATGCTTCTCCTTGAACCAACTGCAGGGCAAGGCCAATCACTTGTTAAAAGGCTGGAAGATTTAGAGAACTATCTCAAAGCGCTCGAATATCACCCAAAAGTTGGAATCTGCCTTGATACCTGCCACGTCTTTGCTGCCGGCCATGACATCGCTAAAAAAGGTGGGATGAAAGAGACTCTCGATCTCTTGGTTCAGGTAGCCGGTATTGAACGAATCCAACTTATCCACGCCAATGATTCGATGGATGTATGTGGAGCGCTCAAAGATCGCCACCAGAACATTGGCGATGGTTTTATCGGCGTTGATCCATTTGCAGAGCTACTGAAGCACCCAGCAGTAGTCAACGCTCCCCTTATTCTCGAAACTCCCGGCATGGAACCCGAACACGGCAAGGAAGTAGCGCTCCTTAAGAAATTGCGTGCATGAGTTCACAACACGCCCTGAAGATGAAAATCGCCCCATGGGCGCTGCTGGCAGTCTCTGCCTCATGGGGAATGGCCTTTGTCGTTATGAAAGATCCCATCGAGAAACAAGGTGTCAATAGCTTTCTCTTTACCCGCTTTCTCGTTGCCGTCATCGCAATGCTTGCACTACGACCAAGCGTTCTTCAGAAAATTACCCCTGAAATTCTTCGCAAGGGGTTTATTGCAGGTCTCTTTCTAGGAGCAGGCTATGTTCTACAAACCTTAGGCTTGGCGCAAGCCGGCGCTGCAATTACTGGATTTATTACTGGCCTTTACGTAGTTGCAACTCCGCTAATTGCAGCACTTGTTTTAAAAGTCCGCATCACACGCTTCACCTGGGGATGCGTTGCTCTGGCAACTGCCGGCCTTGCTCTGCTATCTCTCAATGGCTGGAGTTTAGGTTTTGGCGAGTTTCTTGTTTTCCTCTGTGCCATCGCATTTGCAGCACATATTGTGACTTTAGGGCAATGGAGTAAGGGCCTTGATGTCTATGCGATGACTATCGTTCAACTTGCTACCTGTACTTTGATGACAGGAACTCTCTCATTTGCTCAAGGCTATGACTTGCCGATAAATCTCAGCGGCTGGCTTGTTGTCTTTTACACCGCCATTTTTGCAACAGCTTTGGCATTTGTAGTTCAGACCTGGGCACAGGCACATATGAGCGCGACAAAGGTGGCTGTCATTTTGACGATGGAAGTTGTCTTTGCGGCAATCTTTGCTCTTGCCTTTGGCGGTGAATCTCTTACCTTGAAGGCGCTCTTTGGTGGTCTTATGGTCTTGACCGCTATGTTTATGATTGTGCTGAAGGAGTCCTAACATGGCGATTGATTTACGTTCAGACACGGTTACGCAACCAACGCTTGCAATGCGAGATGCCATCGCAAGCGCGTCAGTTGGTGATGATGTCTACGGTGATGACCCAACTGTTAACTCTCTCGAAGAACGCGTTGCTGCACTTTTCGGACATGAAGCAGCGCTCTTCTGCCCCACTGGCTCATTGGCCAACCAACTTTCTATCCGCACACTGGTAAAGCCTGGTGAAGAACTTCTTGTAGAAACTCGTTCTCACATTGTGCGAGCTGAGTTAGGCGCTGCAGCAACCTTTAGCGGAATCACCACGCGCACATGGCCTGCCGAAGATGGCCTCTTGCGCGCTGAAGATCCACTTGCCATCGCTCATGAAAATGCAGGACCTTACTTAGTCTCTACCAAAGCAATCGCTGTAGAGAACACTCACAACTTTGGTGGCGGAACTGTGCAACCAATTGCAGAGATTGAAAAGTTATCGGTGGCAGCGCGCGCACGTGGCATCGCCATGCACCTCGATGGAGCGCGTATTTGGAATGCACATGTTGCCTCCCAAGTTTCCTTTGCAGATTACGGCAAGCACTTTGACACCATCAGCGTCTGTCTCTCTAAAGGGTTAGGCGCTCCGGTTGGATCGCTCATGATCAGCTCCAATGAGCGGATCCAGGAAGCGCGCATCTGGCGGAAACGCTACGGCGCTGGCATGCGACAGGTTGGAATCTTGGCAGCGGCCGGCCATTACGCACTTGATCACAATATTTCTAGACTGGCAGTAGATCATTTGCGCGCCCAGAAAATTGCACAGGCACTCGCTGCCATCGACTCATCCCTTGTGGATCCTAAGAAAGTTGCCACCAATATCGTTGGGCTTGAACTTTCCAAGGTTGGAATTACTGCAGCTGAATTAGCATCACGCTGTAAAGATGCAGGGCTCTGGATCAGCGCCCTGGGTCCACATTACGCACGTCTTGTTACGCATCTAGATTTTGATGACGCACAGTGTGATCAGGCAATTGAAATTCTTAAAGATATCTTGGCAGAAGGTAGCCGAGCGAAAGGCCGGAATTGATGCAAACCCTACTGCTGGGAGTTGATGTTGGAACAACTGCAACTAAAGCAGTTTTAGTTGATCAGAGCGGAAAAGTAGTTGCACAAGGCAGAGCTGAGTATCCAACCCATCATTTACAAGCTGGATGGGTTGAGCAAGATCCCGAAGATTGGTGGCGCTCCTTCTGCGAGGCTGTTGCGCAGGCACGTGCTGCTGCAGGTGCCTGCCAAATAGATGGCATTCTTATTAGTTCTCAAGCCCCCACACTTATCTGTGTTGATGAAAATGGCAGCCCTCTGCGTAAGGCCATGATTTGGATGGATCGCCGAGCACAATTGCAGGCAGATCAATTAGCCAAGGAGTTCCCACATATCTCTCAAAAAACCGGCAATCGCGCCGATCCATATTATGTGGCTGCAAAAATTCAGTGGCTCATTGAGAATGAACCTCATAACTATCAGAAGACTAAATATTTTCTGCAAATACCAGGATATTTGAACTTTAAACTGACAGGGAAATTTGGGTTGGACTCTGCTCACGCCTCTCTGCTGCAACTAAGAAGCGCTGATAACCGTAGCTGGGCAGGCGATGTCATGAAATTCGTTGGGGTTAGCGAGGAAAAATTCCCAGAGATTGCCCTATCTAGTCAACTTTGCGGCGAGGTTAGGATCAATAGCCAATCAGGTATAGAAGCTGGCACGCCCGTCTTCTTTGGAACAGTAGATGGGTGTTCTGCAGCTGTTGAGACCGGAGTAATTGATTCAGGTGTTGTTGCAGAGATGACCGGAACTTCAACGGTTCTCATCATGCCAACTACAGAAAATATCTTTAACGATGTCTTTGTCTCAATTGATCACGCGATAGCAGGGCGCCAATTAAGACTTGGGGCAATGGTCGCATCTGGAGCCAGCGTGGCTTGGCTGACTGGAAGTATTTTGAAAGAGAAGAGCTCTATTCAAGAGCTAACGCAGGAGGCCACATCAGTTCCTGCCGGAAGTGAAGGCTTGATTTTCTTGCCTTACATGATGGGTGAACGTAGCCCAATTTGGAATACCAACGCTCGTGGTGTCTTCTTTGGACTATCTCTTTCAACTACTCCCGCCATGATGTTGAGAGCTGTACTCGAAGGAACGGCCTTTGCTTTAGCTCATAATGTCGAATTGGCAAAGAGATCTGGAATTGAGATTGATGAGATTCGCAGCATCGGAGGGGGCAGTAAGAGTGAACTATGGAATCAAATTAAGGCTGATGTACTCGGTATGCCCATTGCAATTTTGAAAGATTCCAGTGGCGCAGCTGTTGGCGATGCCTATCTAGCAGGTCTTGGCACCGGGCAGTTCAGTGATATCCGAGAGATTGTTAAGGCAAATTTAGAGATTGAGAATCGCTTCTCGCCTGATGCCCGAGTATCTGCTTACTACCAAGAGCGTTATCAAAGATTTAGAGGGCTCTATGAGAGCCTCAAGTCAGAGTTCGATATCTCTGCGCTCAGTGCTACATATAAGGTAGATAAATGAAGGTCTTCATATCAGCGCGTATCGATGCGCATCAAGTACTTCGATTAGAAGATAGCGGCTTTGTTATCAAGCTCGGTGGCTTTGGCCAAACTGGCGTAAAAATGGATGAGGAGGGCCTCATCCAAGAGCTATCAGAAACCGATATTGCGATCTTTGAATTTGAGAATATGACCGAGCGAGCACTTCAGAGCGCATCCACCTTGAAGGTGATCGCCTGTCTTAGAAATGAACCGGGAGCTAGCACCGATATAGCTGCAGCAACGAAACTAAACATCCCAGTTCTCTTTACTCCTGGCAGAAACGCGATTGCAGTCGCGGAATACACCTTGGGACTCATGCTCTCAATCGCGCGCTCGATTCCAACTACCCATCATCTCCTGCGTTACACCGATCAATTAACGGCCGTGAACTACAGTGACAAGTCCGGCGAAAGAGGTGGCGTTACTTCAGAGTGGAGTTTGGATCCAGATGCGCCATTCCAGCGCTTTCAAGGTTCTGAATTGATGGGCAAAACAGTTGGCCTCGTTGGTGCCGGCTTTATCGGGCAAGAGATTGCCAAGCGAGTTTTAGCGCTTGGAATGAAGGTAATTGCATTTGACCCATACGCCAGCGTCGAAATGTTAAGAGTTTCTGGAATCGAAAGCGTAGAACTTGACCAGCTAGCCGCGCAGAGTCACTTTGTAGTTATGGCGGCAAAGGTAACCCCAGAGAGCAAGGGGATATTTTCCAAGAAGTGCTTTGACCAGATGAAGCAGAGCGCCTTTTTTATTAACACTGCGCGAGCAGCGCTGGTCGATTATGAAGCGCTCACAGATGCTTTAGAGCGCGGCGCCATTGCGGGAGCTGCCTTAGATGTTTATCCGGTTGAACCGCTTCCAAACGATTCCAAGCTGCGCCAACTACAGAATGTAGTGCTCAGTCCTCACCTAGCTGGGGCTACCCGTGAAGTTGTTCTGCACCACTCAACAATGGTTGTTGATGATTTATTGACCCTAAAGTCAGGCCAAGCTCCTAGTAGAATTATCAATCCTGAAGTAATTGAGAATTTCATGAAGAATGGTGGCCTCACATGAGAGTTGCTCTAGTCACAGGGGGTGCAACTGGAATTGGGGCTGCCACCGTTGCTGAACTCGCTGCAAAGAAAGTTAACGTCGCTCTTCATTATTCAAGTAGTAAAAATGAGGCAGAAGAGTTAGCCAGCCAATTAATCAAAGCTGGCGTTGAAGTAAAGGCATTTCAGGCAGATCTTTCTCAGAAGGATGCGCCGGTTGCTTTAGTTGCGCACGTCAAGCAACACTTTGGATCACTCGATATATTGGTAAACAATGCGGGGCTGATGACTGACGCCAGCATTATTGAGATGAGTGACGACGTTTGGGATGAGACTCTCAACCTAAACCTCACAGCATCCTTTAAGTTAATAAGGGCCGTGGCGAGCGATATGGTGAAAAATAAATGGGGCCGCATCATCAATATCTCATCACAGGTGGCGCTCACCGGTTCTACCAACCATGCCCACTACTCAGCTGCTAAATCTGGCCTGCTTGGCTTGACCTATTCCGCCGCCAAAGAGTTTGGAGCAAGTGGCGTCACTGTAAATGCGGTGCTACCTGGACGAATTGAGACCAATATGATTTCGGCAAGATCTCTGGGGCGACTTGATGAATGGTTAGCCCAGACTCCCCTTGCTCGTCTAGGTGATTCTGCAGAAGTAGCTAGCTTGATTGCATTTCTAGCCTCTGATCAAGCTTCATATATCAGTGGTGCAGCTATCAACGTCAATGGTGGATTGGTGATGGGCTAACCCTTCTCCAAAGAATTAAAGCGCGCCCTCGTGGTGAAGTAACCACGCCTTCTTATCTAACCCATAAGCGTAATTGCCGAGCGCTCCCCCAGTTTTTACGATGCGATGGCAGGGCACGATTAACACAATTGCATTCTTGGCACAGGCACTTCCCGCGGCGCGAACTGCAGCAGGGCTGCCAGCACGTTCTGCCAATTCACCATAGGAAATAACTTTTCCCGCCTTGACCTTCTTCATCGCTTTCCAGGCTTCTTGCGAGAAATGAGCACCCGGTTGGCGAACGCTAATTGCATTAAGCGCTGCAATATCGCCATCAAAGTAATCAAGTATCAGATCGGTAATAATGGGAATTCTCGAGACGTTCTTCAAATCTCGCTCAGAATCTTCTTGGCTGAGGCTCTCTTTCAAAGCCTTGAGATTTGAAAGGTTAGCCGCAAGCAGAACGTGCTCATCTGCAATCAGATTTAGATTTCCGATTGGTGTCGAAAGAGTTGAGAGAAGCAGCGTCACGCTCGCTAAATTAGCGGTCGCGCAACATTTCGGCAACCAAAAATGAGAGCTCAAGTGATTGCGAGTGGTTCAGGCGCGGGTCGCAGGCTGTCTCATAACGTGACTCGAGGTCCTTTTCGGAGACTTGATCGCCTCCACCAAGGCACTCCGTTACATCGTCACCAGTGAGTTCAATATGGATTCCCCCTGGATGGGTGCCGAGTTTCTTATGTACCTCAAAGAATCCACGTACTTCATCAAGAACATCTTCAAAGTTACGGGTCTTATAGCCATTCTTTGATTCAAAGGTATTGCCATGCATGGGATCGCAGACCCAGAGCACTTGTGCACCTGACTTGGTGACGCCGTCAACTAGCGCTGGGAGCGCTTCGCGAATCTTGTCAGATCCCATACGGGTAATAAAGGTGATGCGTCCTGGTTCGTTATCGGGGTTGAGCTTGGCAATGAGAGCAAGCGCATCCTCAACGGTGGACTTCGGTCCAAGTTTGATACCGATTGGATTGCGTACCTTAGAAGCAAAATCAACGTGGGCGCCATCGAGTTGACGAGTGCGTTCGCCAATCCAGATGAAGTGTCCTGAAACATCGTATGGAAGTTGGGTTCGAGAATCGATACGTGTCAGAGCCTTCTCGTATTCAATAATGAGCGCTTCGTGGCTTGCGTAGAAATCAACAGCCTTAAATTGCTCAGGGTCCACACCAGCAGATTGCATAAATGAAAGTGCGCGACCAATCTCATTGGCCATCTGCTCATACTTTTCACCGAAATTGGAGTCGCGGATAAAGCC
>JAIXPU010000017.1 GCA_027486075.1 Streptomycetaceae bacterium
GTTACTTCGGCGGTAACGTTAAATCCACGAGATTTTGCCCAGCGAATAATCTCGACTCCACCTCGAGTTGTTACATGACAAATATGAAGACGAGCTTGAACATGATCTGCCAGTAATACATCTCGAGCAATGATCGACTCTTCTGCGATAGCAGGCCAACCCTTGAGCCCAAGTTGTGATGATACAAATCCTTCATTCATCTGACTTGCTTGTGTGAGGCGAGGCTCTTGAGCATGCTGAGCAATAACGCCATCAAACTTCTTTACATACTCAAGGGCTCGTCTCATAACCAGTGGATCGAAGACACAATTACCATCATCGCTAAAAACTCGTACGCGAGCGGCAGAATCAGCCATCGCTCCAATTTCAGCGAGATGCTCGCCGTGAATGCCTTGAGTTACGGCACCAATCGGGAAGACATCAACGAAGCCAGCGCTCTGCCCTAATCTGTAGACCTGTTCTACTACACCTGCGGTGTCGGCAACCGGCGATGTATTGGCCATCGCACTCACTGCGGTGAAGCCTCCACGCGCTGCAGCTTGTGACCCTGATAAAACAGTTTCGGCATCTTCTTTGCCTGGCTCACGCAGATGTGTGTGAAGATCAACCAGCCCTGGAAGAGCTACTGAACCTGTGAAATCAAACTCTGTAGCGCCATCACTCTTAAGGTTTGTGCCGATCGCGGTAATGGTTTCGTTTTCAATGGCAATATCTGAGAGAACCCCAGAGACCTCAACGTTTTTTATTAAGTATTTGCTCGTCATGCAGTAACACCTTCACCTTCTGTAGCTCCCGCCAAGAGCAGATAGAGAATCGCCATGCGCACGCTGACACCGTTAGTAACCTGCTCAACAATCACTGAACGGGCGCTATCTGCGCTATCAGCAGTTATCTCAAGTCCCCTATTCATAGGACCTGGATGCATCACAATCGCCGTCGGTTTCATTCGTCGTAGTCGATCTGAATTCAGACCGAAGTAACGCGAATACTCGCGAGCATTCGGGAAGAACATCTCTGACATTCGCTCTAGCTGAATACGTAACATCATCACCGCATCGACGTTCTCAATCACTGCATCGAAATCATAGGAAACTGTTACCGGCCAAGATTCGATACCGACTGGGAGAAGCGTTGGTGGTGAAACCAGAGTAACTTTCGCCCCCAACTTGGTCAGAAGCAAGACATTTGATCTCGCAACGCGAGAGTGCAGAACATCTCCGACAATTGCAATATGAAGCCCTGCTAGATCTTCTGCCCCGTGAGATAGATGTCGTCGTAGCGTGAAGGCATCTAGAAGCGCCTGGCTAGGATGCTCGTGAGTGCCATCTCCAGCATTGATAACTGCGCCAGACATCCATTGACTCTCCGCAAGTCGTACTGCAGCACCTGATGCGCTATGGCGAATGATTACGGCATCGGCTCCCATAGCTTGCAAAGTCTGGGCTGTATCTTTTAGAGATTCACCCTTGCTCACACTCGAACCCTTGGCAGAGAAGTTAATAACATCTGCCGACAGACGCTTTGCCGCGGCTTCAAATGAAATTCTTGTACGGGTTGAATCTTCAGCGAAGAGATTAACAATGGTGCGACCGCGCAAGGTGGGAAGCTTTTTCATGGGACCATCAGAGGCTCGCGCTAGCTCTTCGGCGGTGTTGAGAATGTTAATTGCCTGAGATTTTGAAATATCCGCTATCGATAACAGGTGCTTCATTGCGCAGGCCCATCCTCAATCGAGACCAAGTCAATTCCGTCGAGTTCTGTAAACTGCACTCGAACCACTTGGTTCTGTGAAGTGGGTAAATTCTTTCCTACATAATCGGCTCTAATAGGGAGCTCGCGGTGCCCGCGGTCAACGAGGACTGCTAGTTGCACTGTTTGCGGACGACCAATTTCGCCAAGCGCATCTAAGGCTGCTCTAATCGTTCTTCCAGAGAAGAGGACATCATCAACGAGTACAACGTTGCGACCTTCAACGCCCAGCGAAGGAATCACTGTTGGCATCAAGGCGCGAGGTGGTCTCAGTCGCAGGTCATCGCGATGCAAAGTGATATCCAAGGTTCCATGTTGAACCGCTCTACCCTCAATCGCTTCAATATTGGAGGCGATCCGAGCAGCCAGGTGCGCTCCCCTAGTTGGGATACCTAAGAGTGTGATTGATTCAGAACCAGAGTTACGTTCGAGAATCTCGTGGGAAATACGGGTAATGGCGCGGGCCATATCTGGCGCGGGCAAGGCAAGGCTCATCTGTAAATCTCCTTCCCCGCCTCGCAGGACGGGTCGTTAAAGGATGCGAGCGAATGATACCACTCGAGTTCTACGCCCTGTGGATTGAACGGTCGCGCGCTCACCACGTGCACCTAAGGTCGCGCAATGGCTACCGAAATTACCGACACCTTCGTCTCTGAGCGCCTACGTTCCATTCGTCGCGCACAATCGCTCTCCCTGAACGATGTCGAGAAAGCAAGCAATGGTGCGATTAAGGCGGTTGTTCTCGGCTCGTATGAGAGAGGGTCGCGGTCACTGAGCGTCAAGAGAGCAATTCAGATCGCCCACTTCTATGGTGTTCCTGTCTCGACTCTCTTCGGGGCTTCGCTCGCACTTGAAATTGGGGCCAAGAGCCGCGTCATCATAGATACTCGTAGGTTGAGGGCGATGACAGAAGTTGAGACCGCCCGTGACCAGATAGCTCTTCAAATGGTTCTCAGATATGTCTCGTATATTCAACGTTCGCGAGAAGATTGGAATGGCGAGGTAATCTCGCTGCGAGAGCGCGATATAGAACATGTGGCAATCTGCCTTGGCTACACACCTACAACACTAATTGATTGGCTCGAAAGCCAGAAGTTGCTGCTCTCAGTACGAAATTAAAGCGCGATGCTCTCTTTAATCTGAGAGATCTTCCCTAGTACTCCATGGATATAGCCAGCTGACTCTTCGGTCGAAAGCTCTTTCGCAAGATTGAGCGCTTCATCAATGGCAATTCCCTCCGCGAGTTCGGGGGTCCACACAATCTCGTAGATTCCTAGGCGAAGGATGTTTCGGTCCACTGCTGGGAGGCGATCCATATCCCATCCCTGGGCGTAGGTTGTGATGAGCTCATCAATCTTTCGCTTATTGCTGGTAATTCCTGCGATCAACTCGCGTGTGAATTCACGGATAGGTCTGGCATCAGCTCCTTCCTCAACAACATCTCGAGTCAGGAGTAAATCTGCAGCAGAGGCGCCCCGAATATCTGCTTCGTAGAGAAGATCGAGGGTCTGTTTACGCGCTTTGCTGCGAGCTGACACTAGTTTGCGCGGCCCTGATAAGAACCGTCGCGAGTATCGACAAGAACGATTTCATCCTGCTTGATAAAGAGCGGCACTTGAATCTGGATTCCCGTCTCGACTGTTGCAGGCTTGGTTCCACCAGATGAGCGATCACCCTGTAACCCTGGCTCTGTGTAAGTAATCTTCAAGGCGACAGATGCTGGAAGTTCAATGTAGAGCGGATTTCCTTCGTGAATAGCAACAATCGCCCCAGTATTTTCAAGCATGTAATTGCTTGCCTCTCCCACAGTATCTGCAGAAATATTCATCTGATCAAAGTTAACGTTATCCATAAAGACAAAATCCTCGCCCTCCTTATAAAGGAAGTTCATTTCGCGCTTCTCGAGGATCGCCACGTCGACTTTGACTCCAGCATTGAAAGTCTTATCAACAACTTTCCCAGTCATGACCTGCTTCAACTTAGTACGGACGAAAGCTGGACCCTTGCCAGGCTTTACGTGCTGAAACTCAACGACAGTCCAGAGCTGGCCATCAATATCGAGGGTCATACCATTTTTGAGATCATTAGTTGTTGCCACGATAGCTCCAGTCCTGCGTTGTAACAGTTAGTTAAGGTGCGCGAGTTTAGCGCATATCAATTGTTCATTAAAAATCAGGAGAGAAGAGCCTTCAGCGCAATCAGAGCCAACACATAAGAATTAGGCCCGAAACCGCCTATAGTCCCATTTGCTACCCCTGATATCACTGATGTGTGCCTGAATTCTTCACGAGATAAAGGATTAGAGAGATGTACTTCAATCAATGGGGCCTTGACCATCTCTGCTGCATCACGAATCGCATACGAGTAATGAGTAAAGGCCGCAGGGTTGATGATCACTGGAAGATTTGCATCCGCAGCCTCGTGTAGCCAAGTAATGATCTCGGCTTCATCATTGCTCTGTCTTACATCGGCGACAAAACCATGGGTCTTAGCAGCCGATTCAATCTGGGAAACCAACTGCGCGTAATTCATATCTCCGTAGATTGATGAATCGCGAATATCTAACCGCCCTAAATTTGGACCGTTGAGGACTAGTACCTTCATTGGCTAACCTTCTCATATGCCGATATCAACTTGGCCTCATCTGGATTCTCAAGCCTCTGTGTCTTTCCAATTTCGGTGATAACTACAAAACGAAGGTTGTTGCCGCGTGACTTCTTATCAAGTTTCATGGCTGCGAACAGTTCGGGCCACTCACCTTTTGTGTACTCGGTTGGCAGACCAAGACCCTGAAGAACCGAGAGGTGCCTCGCTAGTAACTCCTGTGAGATGTACTTCATTTCGAAAGAGAGATGAGCGATGAAGGCCATACCGATCGAGACGCACTCACCATGTCGTAGCGAATACTGAGAGTGGATTTCAACTGCATGGCCAAAGGTGTGGCCGTAGTTGAGAATCTCTCGTTCAAAACTCTCCTTGAAGTCACCAGATACAACGTCAGCTTTAACCTGGACTGCTCTCTCGATCAGTTCCTGCGTCAACTCTTCAGAACCTCTGATCTGCTCCAAAGTGAGACCCTCGATCTTTGTCAGGATCTGATTATCTTTGATAAACCCACATTTAACGACCTCTGCGAGTCCTGCTGCGAAATCACGGTTGGATAAAGTCTTAAGCCACGCCGTATCGACAACCACCTTGATGGGTGAGTGAAAGGCGCCAATCAGATTCTTACCATAATCGCTATTAATGCCCGTCTTTCCACCTACTGCTGCATCTACCATCCCGGCAACAGTTGTAGGAATCGCAATCCAATCCATGCCGCGTAACCAAGAGGCTGCCGCATAACCAGAGACATCTGTTACCGCGCCTCCCCCAATGCCAATAATGAGATCACTTCTTGTAAATCCTGCAGCTCCTAACCAGTTCCAAATAGATTCGAGGGTGCGAGCTGACTTTCCAGCCTCGCCATCTGGGATACCGAAGTAGAAAAATTCTGCGCCCATTGAGTTGAACTTAGGAATGGAATCCTTCATGGTTTCGCTATAGATGACGGCTACTCTTTCGCGATTAGCCGTAACTTCATCTATAGCCGCCAGATAATCGCGACCTATCTCTACTTCATAGCTGCGCTCAGAGGTGATCGAAATCTTCTTCATCGCGCCTCCCCTAAACGTGAGAGGGCAATCGTAACAATCTCATCTTCGCTCTTGTCGTCTACGTTAATCGTAGTGTCTGCTATCGCTTGATAGACGGGACGGCGAGCTTCCATGAGCGTCTGCCATTGCCCTCGTGGATTATTAAGTAGCAGTGGTCTATCGCGGTTGAAACCGATTCGCGGAGCAACCGTGGAAAGAGAAATATCGAGAAAGATGATGTGAGAGGCGATAGCGCGAAGAGCAGATTGGGCATCTATCGAAATTGGAGCCCCGCCGCCGAGTGATAAAACCGTTCCATCTGTCAGTAATTCTTCACGGAGAACTCTCTTCTCAATAGCTCGAAAGGCATCTTCTCCTTCATCAAGAAAGATTTGAGAGACCGTCTTTTCTTCCTGTTCTTCAATGAGATGGTCTGTATCCCTAAAGCTAAGCCCAAGTTTCTCTGCCAGGAGCGAACCAATAGTTGTCTTTCCTGAACCCATCGGCCCAATCAGAATTACCTTTGGGGCCATTACTTGAAACGTAGATTCTTCATATACGACTCGTAGTTACGACGAACCTCTTGAACAGAGTCTCCACCAAACTTCTCTAGTACAGCTTCTGCAAGCACAAGTGCTGCCATCGCCTCAGCAACCACACCTGATGCTGGCACTGCGCAGACATCAGAGCGTTGATTAATTGCTTTTGCCGCTTCGCCCGTCTTCACATCAATGGTGTCTAACGCTTTAGGAACGGTGGAGATAGGTTTCATCGCAATCGAAACACGCAAAATTTCGCCATTCGACATGCCGCCTTCGGTGCCGCCCGCGCGATCGGTGCGTCGCTGTATCGCACCATCCTTGCCACGCTCTATCTCATCATGTGCAATAGAGCCTCTTCGGGTTGCAGTTCTGAAGCCATCTCCAATTTCGACGCCCTTGATCGCCTGAATTCCCATCATCGCTGCAGCTAACCGTGCATCTAATCTGCGATCCCAGTGAACATGTGAACCTAGACCTGGAGGCAAGTTGTAAGCCAAAATTTCGCAGACGCCTCCCAAAGTATCTCCATCTGAGTGAGCTGACTCAATCTCGGCAATCATCGCAGCACTTGTCTTCTCATCTGCGCACCTGACTGGATCGGCATCGATACGTGCCATATCGCCAGCTTGAGGAAGTTGGTAACCATCAGGAATTCGAGCGCTTCCAATCGATACAACGTGGCTCAAAATTGTGATGCCCACTGACTGCTCAAGAAAGTTACGAGCAATCGCTCCCAACGCGACTCTTGCTGCAGTCTCGCGCGC
This sequence comes from Streptomycetaceae bacterium, assembly GCA_027486075.1. GTDB lineage: Bacteria > Actinomycetota > Actinomycetes > Nanopelagicales > Nanopelagicaceae > Planktophila. The sequence goes on from JAIXPU010000017.1 coordinate 6,691, forward strand.
ACTGGCTCGCTCCAAGATAGGTCGCGCATCATCAAAGTCATACTTCTGCATTCCAACCAAATCGGCGTGACCAGGTCTTGGTCGTGTAAGTGGCGCATTGCGAGCAAGATTTGCAATCTCATCTTCAGGAACGGGATCGGCCGACATGACCTTCTCCCACTTTGGCCACTCGCTATTGCCAACTTGAATAGAAATCGGACCACCTTGTGAAAGACCAAGACGGATTCCGCCAAGGATGGTGACCTTATCTGCTTCGAAATTCTGTCTTGCTCCACGTCCAACTCCGAGGCGGCGCCTAGAGAGGTGGAAATCAATATCTTCGGTTGAAATCTTGATGTGGGCTGGTAGGCCTTCGACTATCGCCGATAGGGCTTGACCATGGGATTCGCCTGCTGTTATCCAACGCATGTGCCTATTGTGGCAGATGGCTTTTAACAAAGCAGACCTATTTACGCCCTCACATAGAAATTAAGTGAAAATCGATAGGAGATATCCCCCACTGATCGCAGGAGCCAGTGGAATTGCGATTTTGAGAGTAGCGCCTCGAACAATATAGATGAGCATCAGAGCGATGGCGCAGAGAAGAAAGTTGAAGGCGTAGTCACTGAATAAATCGCGTGGAAGAACAAAAACCAAAATTGCACAAAATAGCTTGATATCTCCACCCCCAATCCTGAGATACCTCCAAGCTAAGCCGCTCGCAGGAATGAGAAATAGAAGTATGGAGAAGTTATTGGGCGCCGCACCGAGGACTAAGTCAAGAACCACTACTAGCGCTACCGCAATGTTTGGTATGCGATGAAATTTGAGATCAAAGATTGCAATTGCAATCAGAAGGCCAACCACTCGAGGAAAGTACCTCTAGCACTACAGAGGTCCAGAAACACCTGTGGATATCTAGAGCGCTGTCGCTAACTTCTCTCTCAGATTTGACGCTAACTTCTCGGTATCGAAGTTCTTCTCTGTGACGATTCGAAGCTGCTCAATCCCCTGATAGAGAAGCAGTTCAACTCCTGAAATCACGGGGGCGCCTAAGTTCTTCCACTTCTTGGCCAAAACTGTCGGCCAGGGCTTGTAGATCACATCAAAGAGAAGGCATGAGATATCACCTTCTATTCCCTCAGCAAGAAGATCAGCCGCCCCTGCTGGAGTTGTGTTCACAACCAATGAGAAAGGTTCAAGCGATAAGGCGTTACTCCAGATGACATAAGAAAACTTTGATTGGGAGACGATTCGTTCAAATGATTCTTCGCGCGTACTGGTGCGCCCTAGCACGGTGATTGAATCCGCAATCCCATCGAGAGATGCTGCGATAGCTCGAGCAGTTCCACCTGCACCAAGAATCAAAACCGACGAAAAATCTGTGAAGTCGCGATGGGCAAGGGCCTGTAGGAAACCTGCTCCATCGGTTGATGTTGCGCTCCACGATCCATCGCGTTTGACCAACGTGTTAGCTGATTGCGATTTGAGAGCCAATTCGCTGGTGGCGAAACCTAGTTGAAGAACTTCTTCTTTGAGTGGCATCGTGAGCGAGAGGTAATCGAATTCAGATCCGCGCTTGGTAATGAACTCCTTCAGTTGTCCTGCACCTACCTCAACTCGCTCATAACTACCTTCAATCTCAAGGTTTGCGAAAGCTGCGCGATGCAAGACAGGAGATAAAGAATGTTCAATCGGTGAACCGAGAACTGCTCCGCGAATCATTCATTACTCCTAAATAGCCCGTTCCTTAGATTCTTCTTGTACTCACTCTTCCAAATATTGAATTGCTCTAGATTATCTGTAAATCGCGTATCGGAAGGGGCAACTGTGATGAAATAGAGCCAATTTCCAGGTTCTGGATTAAGAGTTGCATTCATAGCTTGGCGGCCTGGGCTGTTAATCGGTCCGGGCGGTAGGCCGTACTTTCGATAGGTGTTGTA
>JAIXPU010000025.1 GCA_027486075.1 Streptomycetaceae bacterium
CGCACGCTCAAAATCCCGAATCTACGCAGGGATTGTGGTCAGAACTTCTCCAGCTCTACGGGGGCTAAAAGGGCTCTTTCGGCCGCCTCAAAGCCATCGAGGTAGGCGCTGGCCAGCTCTGAATCCTCAAATCGAGCGAGGGTCTCGGTGAAGGCTTCGCCATGGTCAAAGTGGCGCAAGTGGATCGCTTCATGGAAGAGGACGTAATCCAAGGCATATTCCGGCGCCAATTTGAGGCGATCTGAGATGCGGATGGTCATATCGACGCTGGTACATGAGCCCCAGCGCTCGCGCATCGCCCGCCAGGTGACTGAAACGGGGCGTTCAGTAATCTCGGGGGCGAGCTCGGTGAGCAGAGCATCGATTCGCGCCGCTAAATCTGCCTCGCCAGGGGTCTTAGCCGCCTCTTGGCTGCGGATTTTGGCGATCATCTCGGGAACTATTGAGCGTTCATCAGCCTTACTCAACCGCGCTGGAATAGAGATGACTATCCGACCACCTTGCCGGTATGCCGAGATGCTCTTCTTACGTCGCTTTGAGCGAATGACCAGAATCTCACCCTCTTCGATTCCAGGGAGTGTGACATCTTCGAACTCTCGAGTTGTCATTGAGGAAATGTAATCGAAAGAGTGAGAAAAATTGCAGAGATGCACATTTCTTGACAGAAAAAAAATTCTGTGTCTGACCGATTCTTATTTGATTCTCACCATAAATCATCGTACTTTGCGCTTACGAAGTCCTCGGATAACCGTTTGATATCAGCAAGGGGAAGGCTGATATCGAAATGTGCGCCCGGGGACTTCGCTTTTCTTTAGGTAGATAAATGCGGAGTTAGAGCAGGCCGCTCAAGTCATCTGGGACCTGGGTTGAAGATAAGAAGGCGACAGGATCGAGCAGTTCTTCCGCACTTGGCAGAATTCCACTCCACAAAGCATCTCGGGATGCGACGTCTTTAGATTCGCGGACCTTCTGCCAGAAAGCGCTCGCCTCTCGAGTCAACTTTGGTGAAACTTCTAGACCTAAAAGAGATTTGAAGAGTTGTTGCGCTGGTGCGCTCGTTGCGCGTTGGCGTCGATAAATTTCGCGCAGTTGTGTGATTGAAGGAAGTCGATCACCGGCCGCCAAAGTTGTTACCTCATCAGCCCAACCATCAACGAGAGCAAGAGCAGTCTCTAACTTTGAGAGCGCCGCGCGCTGTTCAGGAGTTTCTTCAGGAGTGAAAATTCCATTATTCAGTGCGATGTTAAATGAATTTTCGCCAGATTCTGGGTTCATCTGTGTTGGATTAAAGTTCTGCATCGCTTCTTCTGCTTGGCGTTGAATTGCTTCCATATCGATGCGAATGCCGCGCCCATATTCAACAATTGCACTTCTCATATAGGAAACAATCCAAGGGTTATGGGCAAATAAACGCGCTATTGCTGCTTCGCGGAGGGCATGGAAGAGATAGACCTCTGTCTTTGGAATCTCTATATCTGCGCTCCACTTTTCAATGTTTTCAGGAATCAAGATAGGTCGAGCTGGATCTAAGAGCGGCAAGGCGACATCGTGTGCGCCCGTTGCATTGGAACTAATTGCGCCGATTGCTTGACCTAACTGAGTAGCAATCATGGATCCGATAAAGCTGCGGAGCAGGCCTGCAATTGCGCCCATCGAGCCAGCCAGCGCTGCTACGGCATCGGCCTGCCCATCTGCATCTGCGCCACCTTGTCCTGCGACCGCTTGATCGAGCAGGTTGGAAATCGCTGCCGCTAAACCAGTTGCAAGTGGCTCCATCGTTGCCTGCCAGCCCGGAAGAGTTTCATCTACCCAATCGAGGCGGCTCAGCGAGGTATGGGCTGCACCGATAGCTGTTGCCGGAAAGACAGTTGCTTCATTGAGCCAGAGCTCTGCAATCTCAAGAGCGTTATTGACGACGGTGACATCTTTAGTGCCAAGCGGTTGTGAACCTTGGGCCTGCACAAATTTTTTCGCAGTATCGCGAACTGTCGCAATGGGGAGAGCTTCTTGTTGACCTTTTGCACCCTGTGCAAAATTGGCAAAGGGATTGATGAAGCCAGCTGGGTTAATTCCTAGCTCTTGAAACTGTTTCTGAATCTGTTCTTGCATCTGGCGCATCATCGCCGCAAAATCATCAGGTCTAGGATTCTCTTCGTCGTTATTGTCGGGAGTAAATCCAAATGGTGACATCACTAACTCCCTTTACTCTGCTTTTTCGACTATCGATGCATAGGCGATGAAATTCTATCTGTGAGTTGTAACGCCCGTTGAGGTGAAAATCTTCCCGATGAGCCCATCAACCTTTTGGCGGCTAGGATGGTGGTGTGATCTCATCCCTTGCTGGTAGCAGCGCATTTGCAGCCCTTATCTGGTGGGTTGTTCCTATCGCTGGGCTCCTTGGTGGTCTGGGATATGTGGTCTGGGTTTCTAAATTCAAGAGCAAGTTTGAGAGTGAAACATCGCGCTCTGTCGGTCAATTTCAACGGTTCCAGGATTCTTTTCGCCAAGAACTTCCAGCTGAAGAGGCTTCATTACCTGAAGATGGCGCTAACTCACCCGAAAAACTGTAGTTACTAGGGGCAGACCAGCAATGCGATTTTCCCGCACCCCGTTACTTGTAAGAGCGCTCTTCTTCTTTGTTATTGCGCTACCACTTGCGACTCCCGTGAACTTTGTTGTGATTCAACCGGGCGAAGGCGCCCCGTTATTTCCTAAAGTTTTGCAGCTGAAGCAGGGCTTTGAAGAGAAGATCGAAACCTATAAGCCAAATGGCCAGATGTTTCTTTTATCGATCTGGGTTTCTAATCCTGATGCCAAGGTACTGGGAGCTGAGATTGTGCAATGTTGGGTGCGCTCTGATTGCGCAGTAATTCCTCGCTCAGTCGTTTATGAAAAAGGCACAAATACCAAAGCTGAAGTTAAGAAATCTACCGCCGAGATGAAAGTTTCTCAGAACACTGCACTTGCTGCGACTAAATCACTTCTCGAAAAGAAATTTCCTGAGCTTGATACATCAGAGTTGGTAGATGGTGCTCTCAATATTTCACTGAAAAATACCGGCGGGCCAAGTGGAGGTCTGATCTTTGCACTTGGTCTGACAGAGTTTCTTACACCCGCAGATTTGCTACAGGGAAGAAAGATTGCAGCATCAGGAACAATTACCGCTACTGGCAAGGTAGGCCCAATCGGTGGCATCACTGAAAAAATCATCGCAGCGAAGCGGGTGGGTGCCACCGTGCTCTTTGCATCCCAAGAGAATTGCGAAGATCTACCTACTGATGTGAGCGGCATCTCTGTCATAGCCGTCTCCACCTTAGAAGAGGCGCTGGAGTACCTCCTAAAGCCAGTAGGTTCGAGCGCTCGAGGGGTAATTGGTTGCACTAACCTAAGCGCATGAATAGAAATAGAACTCCGATGATCATTACTGCTGCAATCGTCTTTGGTGTTGGTGCCGCCTTGGCCTACTTCAGTGGTTTCTACATCGATTGGCTCTGGTTCAAATCAGTTGGCTTCACAGATGTTTGGTCAACTGTATTGCTCACCAAGGTTCAACTATTTCTTATCGTAGGTCTGCTCACGTCAGCAATTATTTCTAGCAATATCTATATTGCCTACAAGCGCCGCCCGCTCTATGTGCCAACCAGTATTGAAGTAAATGGCGTTGAACGTCTGCGCGCCCAGATTGAACCAATCCGTCGCTTGGTATTTGCGGGTATCGTCGCAGCTCTTACCTATTTTGCTGGATCTTCAGGAATGGTTTTTTGGCAGCAATGGCTACTCTTTAGAAATTCCACATCATTTGGTGTGAAGGACCCACAGTTTGGGTTAGATGTTTCATTCTTCGCCTTTAAATTGCCGCTCTATCAAGCGCTCATTGGTTGGGCAATTTCAACGCTGATCTTGGCAGTGCTTGCAAGTGCATTTGTCCATTACATGTACGGTGGAATCCGCACCCAGGTTCAGACCGAGCGCACCACAGTTGCAGCACGTGTTCAGATTTCAATCTTGCTCGGCCTGGTAGTTCTTCTCAAGGCAGTGGCGTATTGGTTTGATCGTTACGCGCTAGCGCTCAAAGAAGGTCGCTTGATTACTGGTCTTACTTATAGCGATGTCAATGCGCTTCTGCCTGCAAAGGCAATTCTCTCTGCTATCGCAGTTGTCTGCGCCTTGCTCTTCTTTGCAAATATTGTTCGCCGCTCATGGCTCTTGCCAGCAGCAGGTACCGCACTTCTTGCGATCTCCTCAGTTCTCATTGCAGGTATTTACCCTGGAGCAATCCAGCAATTCCAAGTAAAGCCTTCAGAATCTTCCAAGGAAGCGCCTTATATCCAGCGCAATATTGATGCGACCCGCGCCGCATATGACATTAATGGGGTTGATTTCAAGGATTACAACGCAACGATTTCGACGACTGCCGGTCAGCTGGCGAAGGATGCTGCAACTATCGCAAATATCCGACTTATGGATCCAAGCGTGCTTTCTGCAACTTTCCGTCAACTTCAGCAGATTAAGCAGTACTACGCATTTTCAGATTCTCTTGATATTGACCGCTATACCGTCAATGGTGTTTCACGCGATGCTGTTGTTGCAGTTCGTGAGCTCAATATTGAAGGAAACCCGAGCCGTAACTGGATTAACGATCACCTCGTCTACACCCACGGATTTGGTTTCGTGGCAGCGTATGGCAATACCGTGGATGCAGATGGAAAGCCAAATTTCCTTGTAGGTGATTTGCCACCAACAAAGGGACTTGGTGAATTCCAGCCCCGTGTCTACTTTGGCGAGAATGTTCCTAACTATTCAATTATTGGTGGAAAGTCAGATACGCCAGTTGAATTTGACTACCCAGATGACTCTTCTGCAAACGGACAGAAGAACTACACCTACACCGGAGCCGGTGGGGTGCCAGTGGGAAGCCTGCTCAACAAGTTGCTCTTTGCAATTCGTTACGGTGAACAACGCATCATTCTTTCTAATTTGATTAACTCAGAGTCGAAGATTCTCTTCAACCGCGAACCTCGTGAACGCGTTGCCAAAGTTGCTCCATGGTTGAGCCTTGATGGTGATCCATATCCAGCAATCGTCGATGGCAAAATTAAATGGATTATTGATGGCTACACAACGAGTTCTGGCTACCCATATGCTCGCTCAACATCATTGACTGAAGCAACTCAGGATGCTCTCACTACAACAGCATCAGCAATCAGAGTTCAATCAAATAGCGATGTCAACTACATCCGTAACTCAGTCAAAGCGACCGTGGATGCCTATGACGGAACAGTGACTCTCTACCAGTGGGATGAGAAAGATCCAGTCCTTAAGACATGGATGAAGGCCTTCCCTAACACGGTAACGCCGAAATCAAAGATGTCTAAGCAGCTCCTCGAGCACGTGCGCTACCCAGAAGATATGTTCCGTATTCAGCGCGATATCTTGAGCTCGTACCATGTCGATTCTGCAGCTGCCTTCTACGGTGGACAAGACTTCTGGAGAGTTCCACGTGACCCATCAACATTTGGTGCTAACGCAGGTTCACAGCCTCCGTACTACATGACTCTTCAGATGCCAGGTGCTGAGAAGCCATCATTCTCATTAACCACTCCATTTGTTCCTCGTGGTGGTCGTGAAAACCTTTCAGCCTTTGCAGCCGTAAATTCAAATGCAGGGCCAGATTATGGAAAGATCACAGTTTTGCAGCTTCCGCGTAGCACAAATATCGCTGGTCCATCTCAGGTTGCCTCTAACTTTGAAGCAAAACCTGAAGTTGCAAACACTCTCTCATTGTTGCGCCAAGGTGGAGCGGATGTAGTTCTGGGAAGTCTTCTAACACTTCCTGTTGGTAATGGCTTGCTCTATGTGCAACCCGTTTACGTGAGAGCAACTTCAAACACTGCTGCATACCCGTTGCTGCAGAAAGTATTGGTCTCCTTCGGAGATGTCATCGGATTTGATAGTTCGCTCAAGGGCGCACTTGATCAAGTATTCGGTGGAAATTCCGGAACTGCTTCTGGAAGTACAACTGCATCAGGATCTACTACAACCAATAAAGCTGCAGACCTTGCGACAGCGCTTCAAAACGCTAGACAAGCAATTGCAGATGGACAGACTGCTCTGGCAAAGGGCGATTTTGCAGCTTATGGTCGAGCACAAGATCGACTCAAAGATGCAATTGCTGCTGCAATCGCTGCACAGTCACGCAAGTAGTTGCTCGCACGGATTTGGTGAAGTAGTCGTTGCTCGCTTACACTAGGTACACCCGACGCGGGGTGGAGCAGCTCGGTAGCTCGCTGGGCTCATAACCCAGAGGTCGTAGGTTCAAATCCTGCCCCCGCTACAAAGTAAGTAGCCATAGCAAGTTATCCTCACGCTATGGCTACAACAAATAAGGTCAGTAAGCGCGCAGGTTATGCACTTCATCTGATGACCGCGAGCGGCGCAGTCGCTGGCTTATTGGCCCTACAAGCAGTCATCGATAACAATATCCGTGGCGCCCTTATTTGGCTTGTAGTCTGCCAAGTCCTCGATGGTTTAGATGGGCCAATCGCGCGCAAAATTGATGTGGTGATTCATGCGCCCCGTGTTGATGGATTTATCTTAGATTTAATCGTTGATTACCTCACCTGCGTTGTAGTTCCAGTTGCTCTGCTGGTGCGCTTAGAACTTCTTCCGAGTGAGTTCCAAACGCTGATAGCAGGGCTCATTCTCTTGATGTCAGCGCTCTGGTTTGCCCGTAGCGATATTGAGACAGAAGATCATTGGTTTAATGGTTTTCCAGCTGTCTGGAACCTAGCTGTACCAACCTTCTTGGTATTGGATTTATCTGAGAACGTCGTCGCAATCATTTCGTTAATTCTCTGCTTCTCGCAACTTACCAATCTGAAGTTTCCACATTTAGTTCGCGTAAAGATGATGCGAAAGATTACTCTTCCTATCGGAGTTATCTATCTGGTCAATCTTCTCTATCTCTCATGGACTTACTCCAATGAGACTGGCATTAATCACCAGCCAATCTCTGAGGCAATCATGGTGATATTCCCAATTTACATTGCGGTTATTGCAATAGTACGTTCGCTTAAGGGTAGTGAATCAGCGGACGTTAGCGAATACGAAGAGAGTTAGTAACAACGAGCAAGCTGCTTAGCGCCATCGCAGCGGCTGCATACATAGGGCTCATAAAACCTAAGGATGCAATGGGAATTCCAATGACGTTATAGGTAAAGGCCCAGCCGAGATTTGCCTTGATTGTTTTCAGCGTGGTCTTTGCTAAAGAGAGTGCATCAATGATGGCCATCAGTTGTGGGCGCATCAAGGTGATATCTGCCGTTGAAATTGCTGTATCTGTGCCAGTACCCATCGCTAAGCTGAGATTCGATTGCGCCAGAGCTGCGGCATCGTTAACACCATCACCAATCATCGCGACTTTTTTACCAGCGCTCTGGAGCGCTGAAATCTTCGCCAACTTATCCTCTGGTGAAGCCGCTGCAATCACATTCTCAGGTTTAATTCCCACCTTGGATGCAACAGTTGCTGCGCTCTCAGCGTTATCTCCTGTGACCAACCAACTTTCAATTCCGCGCGCTTGTAGCTCTGAAACTGCCTCGGCTGCATCGCTCTTAATCGAATCGGCTGCTGCAAAGGTTGCGATGGCTACGCCATCCCATGCAAGAACTGCAATAGCGCGGGAGTGAGCATGGGCATCTGCGACAGCTGCTGCAATCTGAGAATCAAAGGCGACAGTGCTGTGTGCAATAGATTCAGGTGAGCCGATAATGACGACAGGAGATTTACCTTCGATGTTAACGCGTCCTGCGATTCCAATTCCAGGTGTTTGGGTCAGATCACTAACTGCAAGTTGAGTTGCTCCACGGCTGATGCAATAAGAAGAGATTGCTTGCGCCAAGGGATGATCGCTCTGACTCTCGAGGGCAAGCGCTGATGACAAGATATTTCGTTCAGTCAGGTATTGCGCAAAGGATGCGCCTAAAACTTTATGTGCCGATGTCGGTAGCACTGCATCCTGCACCTTCATCACGCCATCGGTCAGTGTCCCGGTCTTATCAAAGATGGCAACATCAATCTGGCGAGATGCCTCTAGAACGCGCGGTTGGCGAATGACAATTCCGCGAAGCGCACCGCGGCCAGATGCGACTAAGAGAGCTACTGGAGTTGCTAGCCCCAATGCGCATGGACAAGCAATTACAAGGACTGTGATTGCCGTAGATATTGAAAATGTAAGAGTTTTATCGCCGAGATAGAACCAGTAAGCGAAGGTGGCAATCGCCAATACGGTGACAACTGGAACAAAGACGGCAGCAATTTTATCTGCCAGCGCTTGAATAGGAGCCTTACTGCCTTGGGCAGTGACCACCATTGAGGTGATGCGAGCCAGTTCGGTATCGCTACCGATTCGAGTTGCTCGAACAATCAAGCGACCATTGTTGTTGAGCGCAGAACCAATAACGTTCATACCAGGTGAGACTTCGACGGGCGCAGATTCACCGGTCATCATTGAATTATTAACAGAGCTAGTGCCTGAAATAACTATCCCATCGGTTGCAATACGTGCACCAGGCTTAACAATAAATTCGTCGCCCACTTGTAGATGAGAGATTGGAATCAATACTTCGGTTCCGTTACGTAAGACCGAAACCTCTTTCTCGCCGAGAGCAAGCAGGGTAGAGAGCGCACTACTTGCACTGCGCTTGGCGCGGGATTCGAGGTAGCGCCCCAGGATGACAAAGAGCAGCACCCCGGCTGCAACTTCCGTATAAACATCACCAGTATTGGTATACGTTGCATAAATCGACCAGATATATGCGCTCAATGAACCTAATGAAATCAAGGTATCCATTGTGGGATGGAAGATATTTCGTATCGCCGCTCTATGGATTGGGAAGGCGACAAAGAGAATTAGAGGCGCGGTAAGCGCAATAACGAGCCATGAAGCAAAGAGATGATCAGCATGTGGTGGCAGCGCAATTTCATACTGTGTAAAGAGGTCGATGAGCCAATCGTTGATGGGCTGGTGCCAGCTCATCACCATGGAGATGGTGATCGCAGGAATCGCAAAGAGCGCGGCAAAGAGGAGCGCACGTGCTGCTCCCTTGCGATGAAGCGCAGGATCGGCTTGATCTGTCATGAGCGTTGCTGAATATCCAGCAGATTTAATCGCCTTAATGATCTGTTCAGTTGAAACATCAGCTGGCGCCAGAATGTGCACAGTCTCTGATGCAAAATTAACTGAGGCCTTTACTCCAGGAATTTCATTGAGCGTGCG
>JAIXPU010000051.1 GCA_027486075.1 Streptomycetaceae bacterium
GACCAAACAAGTGTTGATTCACTTGCCACTCACCTTTCTGGAAAGCCAGTTGCTGTATTAATCAACTGCGCAGGTGGAGCATTTGATTTTGACCCAGTCACGGAATCTGATCCAGAGATTTGGAAGAAGACCTTTGACATCAATGTGGTCGGCTCAGTTCGCATGGTGAAAGCGTTAACGCCGCTCATGATTTCTCATGGACGTGGTCACATCGTCTTGATTTCATCTACAGCCGGCCATCGCGCCTATGAAAATGGTGGAAGTTATGTCGCTGCCAAGTTTGCCGAAACTTCCCTCGCCGAAACCCTGCGCTTAGAACTCAACGGCAAGCCAATTCGCGTCACCGAGATTGCGCCAGGCATGGTCAAGACCGATGAGTTTGCCAAGGTGCGCTTTAGCGGAGATGCCTATCGGGCAGCCAAGGTTTATGAAGGCGTAACACGACCATTAACTGCAGATGATGTCGCCGAATCTATTCGTTGGTCAGTGATGCTGCCTGATCATTTCAATATTGATTCGATGACTATTCGCCCATTGGCACAAGCTGCGCAACATAAGGTCTATCGCCAGCCTCTGTAAAAGTTAAATTACAACCCTAAATTGAGTAAGTGTGGAATCAGTGGCGTAAGCGATACGCACGCCAGCAGCACGCGATGCCTGTAACCCAGAAACAATCTGTTCGGTAAGGACTTCACCTGGCGCAACGACTGCAACACCTGGTGGGTAGGGCGCAATCAAATCTGCAGAGATGCGACCAACTGCGCTCTTAGCATCGACTAGCTCTGTCTTTGCGAAGTAGGCATCGCGCATCGAAGTCGCTCGTTGTGGAATGACTGACCAACTCAAAGCAGTTGCGCTTTCACGTCTTTGCTCTTGACGCTTCTTGAGAATCGGAATTAAGACATCGGCTAAGCGGTCAAAATCCGCTGCGGTATCGGCAATCGTGGCGAGAAAGACGATGGTGTCGCGATCTGCCATCTCAACCCGAATGCCTGCTTTCTGTAAATCTTCCTCAATTTCTACACCTGATGCACCTAATTGCTGCACTCGTAGAACTAACTTGGACGGATCAAAACGTCCTGCTGGAAAATCACTTGGGTAGAGAAAGATAGGAAGCGCAAATTCTGCTTGCACCGTCTCTTTAAATCGGTGAATGTTTTCTAGTAGCAGTCCAAGTAACTCTTCACCGCGCGTTTGCAAAAGCGCGCGCACACCATCGATAGAGGCAAGGGGTGCACCTGCAGGAGATGTTGTGTGAGTAGTTTCAAAGCTCTGTTCAAGTCTTTCGGCGCTTAGCAATTCAGTGCGTGCAAGTAATAACGCAGAGGCGCTATATCCCGGAAGCGCTTTGTGGGTACTTGTGATGAGGGCATCTGCGCCCATCTGAAAAGCATGTTGTGGCAATTGTGGGTGGAATCCAAAGTGGCCACCCCAAGCTGCATCTAATATGACAGGTACTTTCTGATGATGTGCCACCTTAATCAGCGCTGGTAAATCTGAAATTGTTCCAAGGTATCCAGGTTCAGTGAGCAAGATTGCAATTGGCTTTTCTGCAAGCGCTTTCTCTAGTTCAGCAACAGCAATTCCAAGTGGCACACCCGTTGCGCTATCAATTTCAGGGTTCATCCAAATTGGTTCAAGACCCGCAAGCACTAGAGCGCTTAAAACAGATCGGTGCGCCGTTCTTGAAACAGCAACTCTGTCACCTGGTTGACCCAGTGCGAAGATAATCGCTTGATTTGCGTGGGTAGATCCACCCGTTGAAAAGCGTGCGTAATCTGCGCCCCAGAGCTTTGCAGCCAGCGCCTCTGCCTGACGAAGCGTGTGGTTGGTAAGTTTGATTTCATCGAGTCCGCCATAAAGTGGAGTATCAGAATCTACGACCGCGCCCAAGCCTTCATCAAGCGCGCTCGTCTTCTGCTTATGGCCAGGAATTGTGAATGGAGTGCGAGCCTTCTCGAAGTACGAAAGGTAGGCATCCAGCAGCGGTGCGCTCTTTCGCAGGTTACTCATGTGGCAAGCCTAACTTGTACCAAGCGGTATGACGGCCTGCATAAACTTTGTAGGGGCTTAGAATTATCGGCATGACAGCAAAAGATCCTCTCCCGCAATCACGCCATCTGGCCACTGAGATTCCAGGGCCGCTTTCCACTGCAGCGATGCAGCGTCGTAAAGAGGCGGTTTCAGGGGGACTAGGAACTGCGCTTCCAGTAATTGTTAGCCGTGCACAAGATGCCATCATCGAAGATATCGATGGAAACCGCATCATTGATTTTGGTGCGGGCATTGGCGTTGTCAACGTTGGAAACTCTGCACCTCGCGTTGTGAAAGCGGTACAAGAAGCGGTAGCAACATTTACGCACACTAACTTCACCACTGTTCCTTACATGGGTTACATCGAAGTCTGCGAAGCTCTCAACCGACTTACTCCAGGTGACTTTAAGAAGAAATCACTTCTACAAAACTCAGGTGCTGAAGCAGTTGAAAATGCCATCAAGATTGCACGCCATTACACAAAGCGAGCAGCAGTTGTTGTCTTTGAACATGCATATCACGGCCGCACTAACCTGACGATGGCGCTGACTGCAAAGAACATTCCTTATAAAGATGGATTCGGTCCATTTGCCAACGAGATCTATCGCATGCCTCTTCCTTATGCATACCGCTGGTTAGGTAACCCAGACACCATTACTGCGGATGCGCTTGATATGGTCACACATAAGATTGAGAAAGAAATTGGTGCACAGAACGTTGCGGCAATCTTAATTGAACCTGTTGTCGGCGAAGGCGGATTTATGGTTCAGCCCGAAGGGTTTATGCCAGGGCTACAAGAGTTTGCAACGAAAAATGGAATTGTCTTTATTGCAGATGAAGTTCAATCAGGTTTTGCTCGCACCGGAAAACTCTTTGCGGTAGAGCACGAGGGTATGACGCCTGACATGATTATTACTGCTAAAGGAATTGCCGGTGGACTTCCACTTGCAGCTGTTACCGGTCGTGCTGAGATTATGGATTCATCTCACGTGGGTGGCCTTGGTGGCACTTATGGTGGTAACCCAATCGCTTGCGCTGCAGCTCTTGCTGCAATCGAGACAATTCAGGAAGAAAAGCTGGTTGAGCGTGCAGCCCACATTGGTTCTATTCTCTTCGAGACTCTCAATGGACTTAAAGCTAAGTACCCAGTTATCGGCGATGTCCGTGGGCGCGGTGCGATGGTTGCAATTGAATTAGTGAAGCCCGGAACTAAAGATCCAAACCCAGAAGCGATGGCAAAGGTTGTTAAGTATTGCCATAGCCATGGTCTTCTCGTCTTGACCGCCGGCACCTATGGCAACGTGATTCGCTTCTTGCCACCTCTTGTCATTACAGATGAACTCCTGCGCGATGGCCTTTCGGTTCTCGCCGAGGGTTTTGCGACTCTCTAGCCTTAAAGAATCACCGCGCTTTCTCACCCCGCTTGGGGTGATTCTCTCTTCCTTTACGCGTAAATCTGTATCACCCTAACCCTATGTCCAAGAAAAAGGGTGAGAGCGCCTTCGAAGTTGCACCTGGGGTAACGCTCTCGCGCACCTTGATTCCAGCGCTTCCACCCAATTACATCTCTCGGAAGAGCCTCTTTCCTCTTTTCGATAATGGACCCGGCAGTACAACTGTTGTTATAGGACCAGCGGGTTATGGAAAAACTTCTCTTGTCGCCGAATGGGTTCTTTCACGTCAAGAAAAAGTCATCTGGTTAACGCTCACCGAAAGAGATTCACTGGCAGATATGTCTGCGCTC